>JAGVOE010000048.1 GCA_020052895.1 Candidatus Woesebacteria bacterium | reverse complement strand
CCTCGCCTGAATAAAGTTGCTTGAAGGTTCTACCGTGCATGGCTACTGTCGGTAGTTTCATATCGGCCAGGGTTTTCCACCATTCCGGGTCCGGCGCGTCGCTCCCGATTCTGGTCTTTACGCTTACAGGCAGATTCCCCGCCCCTCTTCTGGTAGCCTCGACGACCTCTATGGCATTACACTTGTCCCGAATTAGTCCCGCCCCACCTCCTCTTTTTTCCAAGCCCGGGGAAGGACAACCCATGTTGATATCAACTCCGTCAAAGCCAAGTTCGACACAAATCTTAGCCGCTTCATAGAAAGACTCGGGGTCACTACCAAAGAGCTGGGCAATTACCGGCCGTTCAGTCTCACTATATTTCAGCTCATTCCAAATTTTATGCTCCATATCACCTCTTTTCTTAATTCGCCACAGTCCTTCCGCGCTGACGAACTCCGTGTAGATAATGTCCGGCTGGCCATATTTCTTAGCCACAAAACGCATCGAGGCATCCGTCACTCCGTCCATCGGCGACAGCCCCACAATCGGCCAAGCTAATTTATCCCAAAAACCTTTATTCACCCGTCTATTCTACCTTATTCGCCTGGACTCTTCGTACTCCCATCATCCACTTTTTGTAGATCTCTCCATCAACCCCTTTGTCAATCCAGCGTTTTTCAAACTCCGCTCTGGCCATACTAAAAACTCCTATACCGGCCCCTGGGATATATTCTTCGTCGTGAGATGGATCAATGAGTCTCACACTCGCCTCGTTCATGTCAAAAATAATCGAGTAGTGTCCGCACTCCAATTTTTCTATTTCCTCCTCCGTTCCTTCAGACTGATAACTAACTAGGACTACGCCATCATTGTTTAAAACGTTTTCCACATCGGTCAGGTCTGCCTCAAAAATTTCCAAATAAGGAATCTTTTCTTCCTCCAGCACTTCTTTTATCCTTTCCGACTTGGTGCCGTCTACCGGGTTCACATCGAGCCTTCGGTAAATGTCGGTCTTCAGGACATCTTCTCGATTTATCATGATCATCCATGTACAAAATGAGGCACCCCCACAATCATAATCAAACTTTTGAGTCACAATGTGCTCGGGACTTTTCCGACACTCACATTTGGATTCAGTTTTTTCCAAGGTCTTCTCATCTAATATTACTTTGCGCAAATAGTCAATATTATCAATCACCCTTCCCACCTCCCAGCACTTAGGATATTTATTCATATTCTTCAACGCCTTATTTGCCACCCCTCTTCCCACAAACACTGTCTCCTCATTATCTTGAGTTCTTGATTCCTTGAGTTCTTGAGTTCTTATTCCAAGCGCCTTCCCCAGCTTCTCAGCTAACTTCCGTAGTTTCGGATCAAAAATTATCTTCATAGCATAATCATACAAATATTTAACATAGCATATCTAAAACCTAAGAACCATGAACAGATAACTATCTATACTGCCAGCATCCAGTGATCATAGGTCACCCCTTTGTGGTCCATGTCTTTCCACCGGCTCTCAAAAACCGTCTTCCTGATCTTTCTTACTCCCTTCCCATACCTGGTCTTGCCACCCTTTACAAAAGGGTCCGCCAGCCACAAATACTCGTTTTCAAAGCCAAAAACCACCGAGTAATGGCCGCTTTCCAGTCGGTCGTAGTACTTTTGGCTTCCCCAAGCCTGGTAGACCACCAGACAAAGCTTCTGCCTTTTAAGCCTACTCTCCAGGTCGCTTAGTGCCCCTCCGTGGGTTTCCCGATACTTTAGGCCCGTTTCCCTTAGGAAGCCTTTTATACGCTCTGGGTGGGTGCCTGACTTGCTACTCGTGCCTAGCCTCTTTTTCAAGGCCTCTTTTCTCTGCCTGATACCCAGACTATTCAAGATTGTCATTACACAAGACAAGCCACACTCATAGCCGTTTTCCTGCCTAGAGGGCTTTACTGGCACCAGGAATATCTGTTCTTTCTTGTTACTCATGGCCCCAATTCTAGATCCACCCAAGGCCTTTTACAACCGCCACCTTAGCCTCATTAATTGTTTTGTGGGCGTTTCTGGAATCGAACCAGAGACCTCAGTCTTATCAGGACTGCGCTCTAACCAACTGAGCTAAACGCCCAAGTAAATGTAATTTATCAGGACCGCCCCCGCCATGGCGGGGTAAGCGCCAGAAACTACCCGTATATTTTAGCACAAAGAGGCTGTAAGTAAGCACAAAAAAGCCCTGGCATTTAACCAGAGCAGTTATAACTCATGCCTCGGGCATGGGAGTGTCGGGCTTAATTCTGATCACTTCCCAGCTTCCCTCGGCCAACCTCTTGAATTTATATTCAACGCTGCCATCTGGGCTGGTTAGGACAATCCCCTTTCTTGTTAAGTTGACTCTCTCTAAGTCCCCACTCGAGATTTTTTTGCGGAGCCAAACCTCCGCAGCCTTCGGTGACCAAGAAAAATGGTCAACCATCTTCAGCTTCAGATACTCGAAGGGTGTGGCACTGGTTTGCTCATCAAATATCGGCCCAGCCTGTTGGAATCCCGACAGGCCCTTCCTTACTGATTTTTTGGGCGATAAACCAAAAAGGGCTCTCACAATACTCATTTTTACCTCCAGGAGAAAATATATTAAGGTTAACTTCTAGACCAGATTATACCATAATATAGGTCTTTTGCAACTATTTCAGCCACAAAAACTACTGTTCAACAGAGAACCTCTCAAGACAAAGCCAACCAAATAAATCCAATTATAGGAGTCGCAATCAGCAATGCCCAGGTCAAGCCCCCTACTCGACCCTTGTTCTTGACAATGAACCAAAGGATCGAAAAAGGAATGAATCCGGCCGACAGAAGCACCGAAAAAAATAAAGCTCCCAGCTTCATCCAAAAATCTCCAGGCTGAGACACACCGTACCCAACAAAGCTCATTACCCTTTTGAAATAATCAGTAATCGACCAATCAGGATATCTTTCTTCCATTCTTCCTCCTCAATTTTGAATGTTCTTATCTTATATTATACTACCACAGGCCACAAAAACCCACCTTTCGAAGGGTTTTTAAGCAAAGCAGCTTCTTATCGTTTCAAGAGTGGCAAGAGTCAGGTGAATTGTATTTAGACACTCATTCACCAATAGTGTGGCGATATTATCATCGGACTCGTGAAGTCCTTAACTCCTAGAAAGGAGGTGATCCATCCGCACCTTCCAGTACGGATACCTTGTTCGCGGTATTCCACGTATTTCTACGGGCGTGGACTATATCTTCATCCCCAAATATTTAGCTTTTTGTGGGTGCCAAGAGCCAATTTTCTGTACAAAATCTACATAAGATCTTGCTTTTACAAAAAATCTCCAGTATTCAGGATCTACTTTTACACTTGGATTGTGGATTATCCCGCAAGAAATTTTCATTTCTTCCAGATAATTCCTCACTTGATCCAAATCTTTATAGTCCTTCTGACAAAAATAGATATAAAACCTAACTTTTGTGCTCTTTGCGACTCCCCCATCGGTATCAAAGTATCCTCTGGTGTAATCTTGTTTATCTTTTTCAGATTGAATTTCAAATCCTTTAAGAAAAGATTTAGAAAATTCGACAATATATACACTTCGAGTACTTCCTTCTTTATAAGTCCAAGCGTTTCCACCCAAACTTCTAATTCCATTAGCCACCATTTCGACAAACTCTTTAGACTTTTGTGAAACTCTAAAAGTAGTTTTTCTTTCGGTGGCGTCATGAAGAATACCGATAATATAAGCTTTCGATATTTGTGGCGCTCGCGTGTAGTCTCTACGGAGTCCATTTAAAGATGACTCTTTAATAGGTTCCCTCGGTATTGCCATATATTCATTATACCCGAAGGTATGCCGAATAATTAGGGTTCACCGATACAGCGAGATTTTTCACAGAAATTACTCTCTGCGGTCGCAACAAATTCACGACTTAGCCCCCATCGCTAGTCTTACCTTAGGAGGCCCAATCCTTGCGGTTGTGGGTACCTACTTCGGGCACTACTAACTTTGTTGACTTGACGGGCAGTGTGTACAAGAAACGAGAACGTATTCACCGCGGTGATGCTGATCCGCGATTACTATCAACTCCCCTTCATGCAGGCGAATTTCAGCCTGCAATCCGAACTGAGGACAACTTTATAAGGATTAGCTCCGGCTCGCGCCTTGGCATCCCGTTGTATTGCCCATTACGCCATGTGTGTAGCCCAAGATATAAGCGCCATGCTGATTTGACGTCATCCCCTCCTTCCTCCGCGGAAAAAACCGAGGCAGTCTGCTATGGATATTTAACATAGCACAGGGGTTGCGTTCGTTACGGCACTTAAGCCGACGCCTCACGACACGAACTGACGACAACCATGCAGCAGCTGTGTAACACTCTCGAAGAAGGTCGCCTTTCGGCGACTTAGCAGTTACATGTCAAATCTTGGTAAGGTTCAAGGTTTCGTATCCAATTAAACCACATGGCACGCTGATTGTGCGTTTCCCCGTCAATTCCTTTGAGTTTTAGCCTTGCGGCCGTACTCCCCAGGCGGAACACTTAACGCGTTAGCTTACGCCACTCCCCTTGCGGGAAATAGCTAGTGTTCATTGTTTACGGCTAGGACTACAAGGGTCTCTAATCCTTTTCGCTCCCCTAGCTTTCGTTCATCAGCGTCTGGAATGTTCTAGTTGCCTGCCTTCGCTTTTGGTATTCTTCTTGATATCAATGGATTTCACTCCTCCACCAAGAATTCTAGCAACCCCGAACACCCACTAGTCTAGTAGTTTACCGAGCATCTCTGGAGTTGAGCCCCAGGCTTTAACCCGATACTTAAAAGACCGCCTACGATACTCTTTACGCCCAATAAATCCGGACAACGCTTGCGCCCTACGTATTACCGAGGCTTCTGGCACGTAGTTAGCAGGCGCTTTCTAATAGGGTACCATCAAAATTTTTTCCCCTATCACAGTGGTTTACGACCCGAGGGCCTTCATCCCACACGCAGTGTCACTGCATCAGACTTTCGTCCATTGTGCAAAATTCCCAGTTGCTGCCATCCGTAGATGTATGCTCCGTGTCTAAGTAACATTGTGGGGGGCCACGCTCTCACGCCCCCTAGCCGTCATAGCCTTGGTGAGCCATTACCTCACCAACAAGCTGATAGCGAACAGGCTCATCTTTCTGCGGCCAGTTAAGGCCTTTCTCCTTGCGGACTTATGCGGTATTAATTAGCCTTTCGGCTAGCTATTCCCCACAAAAAGGTAGATTCCTGTCTTTCCTCACCCGTCTGCCACTGACCCGCATAGCTCCTTACGGAGCGATGTGGGTCCGTTCGACTTGCATGCTTAAGGTACACTGCCAGCGTTCGTCCTGAACCAGGATCAAATTCTCAAAAAAAATTGAAAAGTTTACGTCACTCTTACCACTCTTCAAACGATAAAAAAATATAAAATAATTGAAATCAGCTCAATTATTCTATTTGCTGCTTCACTTGTTAACGAGCTAGTCCTGAGTATCTCCGAAGGACCTGCACTGAGCTTTAGCCGAAGTGCTTGGGTATTTTAACAGCCTCATTCCACCTATGCAAGGCCCGCCTGCCGGTAGGCAGATCATCTTTCAATGACCGGTAAAGAAGCAAAAAAAGAACTGACCGAAAACCCAATCGGTATCTCCATTTTATCACAAAAAACCCAGGATTTTCACCTGGGTTACAATTTCATCCTCTTTTAAAAGTCGAAAATCCCCTCATAAATTCCACCGCTTCCTCAAACGAAAGTGGTTTATCGCTCCAAGACAACATCAGTTCGTAGTCTGGAACAATCATCTTGGTAATTTTAACTTTACCGACCCAAACCGGTAGTGGTTTGTCCTGTTTACCCCACTTGGTGTCCATTAGCCACAATAGGTCGTCTTCATCGGTATAGGTTCTTCCTGGGCTGGGACGCAAAAACACTCGACAGCCCTCTTTTGTTTTCTGAATCTCTACCGAGCAGTTGTAGTTCCCAAACCGGTTTACGGGCACAAACAACACCCTACCTTCATTCATACTGACTCCTTAACGTGCAAGATTTTTTAGGTATGGGTATTATACCCCAATAAGTCCCATAATACAACTCCCAGCCTAAAATACTCTCAAAAACTTGACAAATTAACACTATAAGGTATAATGCCCCCAGTACATTTCAATTCAGGAGGCACAACCCATGGTCGCTAAAAAAGCTTCACCCACCCGTCGTCCGGATGTTTACCACGACATCCACTGCCCAAGTTGCGGCAGATACACCGCCCAACTTTCACCGGATCCGCACAGAAGTACCCTGTCCTGGCTCGTCACCCACAGTTTGTGCGGTTACAGAGGAAAAGCTGATTCGCTTTATGAGGAAGCCCTTAGCAAACACATTGGTCGTCGTAACTTCTCCCAGTCCGGTAATCTTCAAAATATATATATCAGCCTTGAACAGGACTTTTCTCAGCAAACAGTCAAGGCCATCCAGGTTCTGCGTCAGCATTTTCCTGCTTTTTTGGAATCTTTTGAGATCACCCTTCAGGGAGAACCAGAAAACTTAAATTGTCCGGTTTGTGGCAAAGACGATTTCTGGTTTGATGGATTATCTTTGGTCTGCTCAGACCACTACCAAGTCAGTGCCTTGGAGTACCTCATCGCCTCCATCAAAAAGCTGGATTATGGTGCTTCTCAGAACAGAGAAACCATCTCCATCACCAAGAGTTATAAGCCAACTGGCCTAAAGATATTCACTCAGAATGAAAGAGACCTTCGGATCGCCCAGATAGAGTTCAGAAGTGATGACGAAAAATTTTTCTTGGTCGTTAGCCGCGGTACCGATGGGAACGGTATGGTCTACGACAACTTCGTCTCATCGCTCTCAAAGAGTCTTAAACCACCCTATTGTGTGATCGTGAAGGTTGAAAGCTAAACTCAAAAACTCCGCCACAAGCGGAGTTTTTTATTGGATCACTCCACCGCCCAGGCACTCACCCTCTCCATCGTAAAAAACCGCACTTTGACCACTGGCAATCCCCCTCACTGCCTTATCTAGCACTACATGTATCCCATCTTGATTTCTTGAGTTCTTGATTCCTGCCTGCCGGCAGGCATGGCCTTGAGTTCTTGCCCTTAGAAGTTCGCCTCCATGCCGGATTCGCACAAACATGTCACCGTAAAACCGTGGCACTGTGTCACTGATCCAGCTCGTTTCTTTCAACTCAAAGAGGTCTTTGACTGCCTCGTTGGCTTCACCCACTACCAAAGTATTTGTCTTGGCATCCTTAGAAATTACGTAATATATCGGTGTCTCCCCGTCTTGAGTTCTTGAGTTCTTGAGTTCTTGAGTTCTTGGATCCAGAATCCACCCTCCTCTTTGCCCCACGGTATAAAACCAAACCCCGTCGTGCATCCCTATCTCATTTCCCTCAATATCCATTACTTTACCTGTTTTCACTTTTAGTCTTCTGGTCAAAAACTCTCTGACTTCCACGTTACCGACAAAGCAAATCCCCTGACTATCTTTTTTGTCTGCCACCGATAGCCCTGCCTCCCTGGCAATTTCTCTCACCTTACTTTTTAATAAGTCCCCCAAAGGAAACAGTACATGAGCCAATTCTTTCTGCGTCAATTTCCACAAAAAATACGTCTGATCCTTGTGTTTATCCTTCGGAATATTTAACGAAACTTCGTCCGCTACAGAGGCGCTAGCTAAAACCGAACGGAGGCGGGAACCCGCTTTTGCGGGAGGTCCGAGTACGGTTTTGGCGCGGCTCGAAACGGAAAGAAGTTTCGCGTAGTGCCCCGTCGCGATATAATCAAAACCATTTTTCATAGCCCAATCAAGGAAAAGGCCGAACTTTATCTCACTATTACATAAGACATCCGGGTTTGGAGTTCGCCCCGCTTCATATTCATCATAAAAATATTTAATTACCTTACTGTTGTACTCTTCAGAAAAGTCCAGTTCCTTAAAAGGAATTCCTATCTCCAAAGCTATCTTCAAAGCACTAGCTCTGTCTTCGTCCGCCCGACAGCCATTTTTCTTAAACCATTCTGCACGAGTCAGTCTGTCCTTTTCTATTTCACTCTTAGGTGGCCAACAGTAAAGGTGCACCCCTGTCACGTCATACCCCGCCTTTTTCAAAAGTAAAGTGCAGACCGCACTATCTACCCCTCCAGACAATCCTACCGCTACTCTAGCCATCGACCCTCACTATTCTTTCCGCCACGTTCACCTCCGGAAAAGCCTTTTCAAACCACTTAAACTGAGCCGTTCGATTTACTTCCAAGATTCGCCACTGTCCACTCTCTTCATCCCAAGCTACATCCAGTCCGGCAAAGTCTGCTTTCAAAACTCTCACCGCCTCTAGACTCAATTTTTCTAGTTCCTTCATTTGATCTTTAGAGAACCTAGGTTTGATCTTGGCTAGCTCTTCCTGGTGAGCCAGCACCTGGAATCTGTCTTTTTGTCGGTGTTTCATCGTCCCCAACACCTTTCCGTTCAAAATCAGCACTCGGTACCATCTCCGCACTTTTAGCACTGGCTGAATCAGCACGTCGCCTTCGCTATACTTTATCGCTAGCTTGTTTAGCTTTGTTAAGGACTCGGCCAGCTTGACATTTTTACCATGAGACCCAAACCTCGCCTTTACCATCACCGGCACAAACTCTTTTTTCCGTTTATTTAATATTTCCAAGTATCTCTTCCACCCCCTCACCCCATTAAACGAAGTAAAAGGAATCACCGGCAGACCGGCCTGCGCCAGGAGCACTCCTTGCTCCAGTTTACCCATCAGAGGAAAGTGCTTAAAGCTCTCTCCGTTTATCACCTTTACACTTTTTCTTTCACTGTTACTGTCTCGAGTTCTTGATTCCTGCCTGCCGGCAGGCATGGCCTTGAGTTCTTGAGTTCTTTTATTTTCAATATACTCCAAAATCACCGACTTCACCCCCAGCATGCTAGGACCACCCCTCTTGGTCGCCGCCCTTGGTACGATTAAGTCATACTCTTCCAGTTTCCGGCCGGTCCCTAGATCAACAATTGGCTTCCCCAATCGACTAACCCCCAAACGAACATGTTCATAGTTAACTTTGTCTACCTTATACCCTAGTTCTACCGCCTCCTCAGCCAGTCGCCTGGGCTCATACTCCCCCCTAAATCGTGTTAGTATCAGTACTTTCATCATCTTGAGTTTTTGAGTTTTTGAGTTCTTGAGTTCTTTTGGAATTTTGTCCTACAAAATTCCAATATCTTTCTGGCCGCGTTAATCTTGGTTCTTCTCTCAAACACCTTAAACTGTGGTGCTTCATTTACTTCGACAACGTAGAACTTCCCTGTTTCCAAATTTCGAATAATGTCTGTTCCCGCTACCTCCACCTCCAGAACCCGAGCTGCTCTTTCGGCTATCTCGATTACCTCGGCCGGCAAATCTTTCACCGCTACCGAGTTACCCTGGCTTTTGTTGAGTATCAGTTTTTCTTCTTTTACTTGCCTCTTAAATCCTCCAATACACTTATACCCCACCGTCATCACACGGTAATCCCCATCATTTTTTATGTACTCCTGAAGCAAAAATCCTCTAAAAATTGGTCTTTTTTGGTTCATTTCCAAGGCCTTCTCTCGTCTGGCTTCCAGGATATGTTTCAGTTTTTCCAGGTCAGCCAGCTCTCTTATCCAAAAAGTACCCATACCATGTCTACCCCCAGCCGACAGCTTCACCACCGCCGGTAATTTCCAGGTCTTTAGCTCTTTCTCTAGATCTTTAAGATTCTCAACGTAAGCCGTCTTGGGATAAGATACCCCCGCCTCCTCCAGTTGCCACCCCATTATCGACTTGAATCTCCGCAAAGGTCCTTCCGTTTTCAGATACTCATCTACCAAGGGAACCTCATGTTTCTTGGCATAAAACTGCAGCAGTTTGCTCCACTCCAGCTCTGAGCCCACCGAGCGTAAGTACCAGCCATCAAAATCTTTCAAGTCCCACTCTCCAAACTGTATCTTTCCCTCTATCATTTTTAGCTTTCGATACTTAATTGGCACCAAATCAATCTCGATCTTCCTGGCTTCCTCAACGAATCTGGCTTCACTCTCATCAAAGGTTAGTCGGTGTAAGTAGGCTATTTTCATTATCTTCTTATTTTAACTAATCCAGGATCTACCACAAACTCTTTCAGATCCCTTCTCCCAATTAATAGCTGTCTCCGCAAGTGCTTTCTCTCTGTCAAACTAGCTCGGGTCTTAATCACTTTCCCTTTTAGTTTAATGGTCAAAGCCACTAAAGTTCTTTCTTCAAATCCCAGAGAATTTTTGACTTTTTTTGTCCATAAAACATTTTCTGGGGTCAAAAGACCTAGTTCCAGAGCCAAAGCCTGATCTATAGAGGTTCCTTTTGCTCCTGTATCTATCTTAGCTCGCACCTCTACCATTTTCTTTTTGCCGTTTTTAACACTGACCTTTTCAAATATACCAATCGCTGGTCTTTCTTCTCCGGTAAATCGGACTCTATTGGCAAACTTACTGGCAAAAAGGGCTTTACTAATTTTTACCCCCTTTTCCGGCTCCTCTACCTCTAGCCCCTCCACTCTCTCCAGTCGTCTTCTTAGGCCAGCCATGTTGGCGAGCTGTATCGAAAGACCGGGCTGATCGTTCAGCTCCAGTACTACCGGCCCTTGGTCTTCGTCAATTAGCATGTCTACAGACAAGTAGTTTAGCTTCGAGACAATTTCAGTCTCCACCGACATTTTGAGAATTTTATTCCAAGACGGCACTGTTATACCGTTCACCTTAATATTGGTGTCCGGGAAGTATTTTACCGATCCGTTTTTATACACTCCGTGTGTCGTTATCCCTGTCGCCATATCAATTCCCAGACCGATGGCTCCCTGATGTAAGTTGGCTTTCCCATTACTTTCTTCAGTCGGCAGTCGAAGCATCGCCATCACCGGCACTCTGTTAAAAACTATCACTCTTACGTCAGGAGCCCCACCCACAGCCATTTTTTTAAACTTAGGGTGGATCTTGATTCTTTCCTCGACCATCGCTTTGTCGGGTAGATTGTTGTGGGAAAATTTTCCCTCAATAATGTCCAGACTGTGTAGCACCAGATCCTCCACCCCGATTGTTTTTCCATCCACGGTCAAAAAAAGGTCTTTTTCCTTTGTCTGTTTCTTTATTAAAAGTATTCCTTGACCTCCAAATCCTCGTACCGGTTTTATGGCAAAGCCATCTTTTAGCTTGCTCCAGTTAAAGGCTCTGACCTGAGCCACCTCCGTCAGTACGCCCAAAAGTTTGGGGTGAGGCACCTTGGCCTTTTTAAGCATTTTTTTGGTCAACAGTTTATCGTCAGCTCTTTTTCTAGCTCTTTTTCTATTGAGACTCAGATAGTCAGACGATCTGGCGTTAAGACCTAATATGTCAGACAGTCTAGGCATTTATCTTGATACTAATTTTCTAAATCTCCAAATTTCAGACAAACGCAGACCCTTGTACTTCCCAATCAGCAGATCAATACTCAAGATCAAAATCACAGCCACCTCTGGATGGAGAAGTACCACTGCTTGGATCCAAGGATTGCTAATCACTTTGTAGGCAATAAAAGCCAGGACCACTGTTTCCAGGGTCATGCCCATCGCCGTCGTCAAATTTCTCGTAATCTGGGCCTCGATAAAGGTCTCGGCCAGTAGGACAAAAAGCATGATCGGAAAAATTCCCACCGTCGACAGTCTCTCCAAGCCAATCATGGGAGACATTAATAGTAGTCCCAGGACCGACATAGAGACTAGCCAAAGCAGGATTGCCAATTTGGGCAAGTAAGGTACCTTTATCCTCTTTATGGCTACCCTTCCCAAGGTGGCGGCCAGCAGAATAAAAGCTAGTAGTACTAGTCCCACCAGCCCACCGGTGGATAAAAAAGCCACCGACAGCAAAGCTGGCACAATCATTCCAAAGCCATTTACCCCTATCACCTGACGCGAAAAAGCTACCAAAGCCGCTACCAAAGGAAACAAGAACAACAAAACCAAAGTGTTCGGTGAGACTCCGTCGGCCACCGCTTTTCGGATGCCTAGCTTCAAGGAATTGGTCACCCACCAACCGCTTACTTTCTGAGACTTCATCAAGTTAATCAGTCTATTTTGTTCTTCCTTAGGAGCCGTTAAGTCGGCCTCTTTCTCTGTTTTGACTTCTGCTACCACACCAGACACCGTAGCCAAACTAGCTGGCTCGACCTTGACCACTGCCAAGATAGGTCTGACACCAAGAGAGAGAAAGAGATACATAATCAAAACGATTTTTTCCATGACCCATATTTTACCCTATAATTACCCTCACCGCCACCATCAGACCAGTGGCCTATCTAATCTCAAAATTACTAGGTCTAGGCCAACTTAGTTGGCTGGAGCAAACAGATTGTCATGCATCTCCCAAAATTTACCTTGTTCTCCGGCACATAGAGCCGCTTCAGCCGCTTTTTGGGCGCTGGCGTGAAAGGATAAAGGGAAACTCTTATACTCCAAACTAATCTTTCCTTGGTATTTCTCCATAATTGCGTTCACAGTGGGGAAAGCTCTCTCACAGAAAGGGCACTCAAAGTCGGTAAACTCAACTATTTTAATTTTGGCATTTTTTTCACCAGTCACGTAGCTGTCGGCCAGTTTTAGCTTTTCTCGTTTTCCACTCTCTCCCAAAGCCGCTGCCGCCTTGTCCCCCGTTCCGTCTTTCAGCTCAGCTTCAATAACACTCTCAAAACTAGACTGTGGTTGGGCCCCCACTATCATAACTCCATTTATCAAAAAAGAGGGTGTTCCGCTTACCCCTAGTGCTGCACCTTCCTTTTGTTCGTCACTCACTCTCTGGGCCATAGTCCCACCGTCTAGACACTGATCAAACTGACCGCTGTCCAACCCCAGGCTCTTAGCTCTCTCTTTCAAACTGGCAACACTCAAGTCTCTTTCACCAGCCGCTGGGGCCGCCGCTGAGGGGGCCACTGCCGGAGCTTCTCCAGTGTTACCCTTTAGTCCATCTACTTGTGAAGACAATCTCCCGAGATAAAAGGCGGCTACTATTAGTAGTACCACCATTACCGGCGTATAGAACTTAGTAAAATCTTTATTTATTTTTGACATATAAGAATAATACCAGAATTACTCCCTATTCACCACAAAATTCAAAACCTTACCCCTGATAAAAATCACTTTCTTTATTTCTCCATCGCTCAAGTACTTAGCGATTTTATCCATCTTTTTGGCCTCTGTGATCGCCATTTCTTCTGTGGCTTCCACATCAATTACTACTGTGCCTCTCAATTTACCATTTACCTGCACTGCCAAAGTCACCCCACTGGCATACAGATATTTTTCATCCAGTCTAGGAAACTGTTCAGCGTGGACACTGCCACTCCCACCCAAAGCGACCCATAGCTCCTGAGACACAAATGGGGCGAAAGGCGCTATCACTTTGATGAGGAGTCTTAGATCATCATTAGCAATTGTTCCGGTCAATTTACTCAAGCCGTTAGTCGTTTCCATCAGTTTCGCAATAACTGTATTGAATTTAAAAACTTCCAAGTCCTCACCCGCACTCTTAATTAATTTATTTATTAATCTTTTCCCCTCTACATCTTGTCTTGAGTTCTTGAGTTCTCGAGTTCTCGAGTTCTTGCCAATATTTTCCGTCACCAATTTATAGAACCTTTCTAAGAAACGACTTACTCCAATAAGAGATCTCTCGTTCCAAGCCATCGTGGCATCAAACGGCCCCATAAACATCATGTACATTCGCACCACATCCGTCCCATACTTATCTGTCATTGCTTCTGGCGCAATCACATTTCCCTTACTCTTACTCATCCGTTTTCCATCCGGTGCCAAGATTACTCCATGAGAAAGACGTTTTTTATACGGCTCGGGAACCTCCGTCGGCACTACTCCTAAGTCGTACAAGAACTGATAAATAAATCGACTATAAAGCAGATGTAAGGTGTTGTGTTCGTCTCCACCTATATAAACATCTACTGGCAGCCAATACTTCATTTTATCCACCTCAGCCAGTTTCTTGTCGTTTTTAGAATCACAGTAACGCAAAAAGTACCAGTCGCTCCCCGCCCAGTTTGGCATCGTATCCGTTTCTCGTCTGGCCTTTCCACCGCATTTCGGACACTTCGTCTCTACCCAGTCTTTAATGTTGGCTAGTGGCGACTCCCCTGTATCTGTCGGCTGATATTTTTCTATATCTGGTAATACTACTGGTAGCTGCTCTTCTGGCACCGGTACCCAACCTTGTCCGCCATGGAGAGCACATTTTTCGCACCACACCATTGGTATTGGTTCTCCCCAGTAATGTTGTCGTGAAAAAATCCAATCTCTTAGATGGTAGGAAATTTTTTTCCTACCCCAACCCTTATTAACTGCTTCACCCCACAGACCCGCGTTTGGCACCAATGTCGGTTCAAAGTTGATTCTCATCACCTTAGCAAAGTCAGCATCTCGAGCGTCTGTCGAAGGTACTCCCATAATAGCCCCGGTCCCAAAATCCATCGAAACATAATCGGCTACATACACCGGCACTTCTCTATTATTTAACGGATTAATCACTTTAATTGGCAAAAGTACTCCCGTCTTTTGCCTCTCACTTCTATCCTTTAAGTCTCTCTTGTCATACTCTTCCAAATAGTCACTCAAAATCTTGAGTTCTTGAGTTCTTGATTCCTTGAGTTCTTGCGCTAGTTTGTGCCCCGGCGCCACCACCAAAAACTCTACTCCCTCCAAAGTATCCGGTCTAGTCGTAAACACCTCTAAAAAGTCTTCCTTGTCAAAGGGAGAGGCGGCGCAGCCGAGAGGGATTTCTGGATCCAAGACAATTTTAAACCTTATATTTATCCCCTCTTTCCGGTCTATCCAGTTCACCTGAGCCGCTTTTACCTTCTCGATAAAATCAGTGTCTTTTAGCCCTTCGATCAAGCGATCAGCGTACTCGGTAATCTTCACCACCCACTGTGAAATATTTCTTTTTTCCGTAATCGCCCCACATCTCTCACAGTCTCCGTCCACCACCTCTTCATTGGCCAGACCAATCTTGCATGAAGGACACCAATTAATCGGCATCTCTTCTTTGTGGGCCAAGCCTTTCTCAAAAAGTTTGGTAAAAATCCACTGAGTCCACTTGTAGTACTCCGGCAAAGTAGTATTTATCTCGCGCTCCCAATCAAAGGAAAAAGCCATCCGCCTCATCTGCTCCTTAAACAACTTGGTAATTCTATCTGTTGTTACTTGCGGCTGAATACCGGTCTTGATGGCATAGTTTTCGGCCGGCAAGCCAAAGGCGTCCCAGCCCATGGGAAACAAGACATTAAAGCCTATCATTCTCATAAAACGAGCGTAAACATCGGCTCCCGTCATCGAAAAAGCATGCCCCACATGCAGCCCTTCCCCCGAGGGATAAGGAAACTCAACCAACACATATTTCTTTTCTCGGGTGTCAAAGTCTTTCCCCTTATAGCCATCAAGATTATCAAACTTTTCTATCCACTTCTTTTCTACTTCTCGAAAATTATAACTCTCCATAGGCATAATTCTACCACTCTATCGCTTTGATTTTTTGAGTTTTGGAGTTTTAGATTTTTTTGTCCGTATAATAAAATCAATGCAAACTGTCATCAACGGAGTTTTAACGAATTACTCAGACATCAATCCAAAACAAAAAAGGACTATCGTCATCCTTCACGGTTGGGGCTCATCCATTTCTTATTGGCTACCTCTAACCAAGCTCCTACCACTCAAGGTCAGAGTGATCCTCATCGATCTCCCCGGCTTTGGTTCTACCAGCCCTCTTCCAGACAAGCCGGGCGTGCCGGAATACACCATTTTTGTCAGACACTTTACTCAAAAACTCAATTTAAAAAACTTCATTTTGGCTGGTCACTCTTTTGGTGGTCAGATCACTCTCGATTATGCTCTCAAGGACCCAAAAGATCTCAAGTCTATTATTCTCATCGCCCCCGCCGCCATCCGAGAAAGAAGTAAATTCACCCAAACCAAAATCAAACTTACCAAGGTTATCAAACCCCTTTTTTCCTTACTCCCCCACAATACTTTTGAAAAATTTCTAGGTTGGTCCACTCCCAGTGACTACAGCAATTCAAACGAATACCAAAGGGGGGTTCTAAATAAAATCGTTATTTACAACCTTAAACCATTTCTAAAGGCCGTTACCATTCCGACCGATATTATTTGGGGTAGTGAAGACTTCGTTATTCCCAATATGGGCAAATTTCTAGCTGAAAATATTCCCAACAGTCATCTTCATGTTATTTATGGTGCCAATCATCTGATCCACCTGAGTCAATCACACCAGCTCGCCGACATAATCAACCAAATAATCACAGACAAATATGTTTAAGTCACTCAAAGCTCAGCTCACCATTCTTCAGCAGGAAGGCTACTCTATCATTCGTTTTCTGGCTTGGTGGATAAGACATCCTTTAACCTTCTCCATTTCATCCAAAAAACCTCTGATCATTACCCCCAAAGCTCGGTTTATAATTCGTCTTTCTTACATTGTCCTCACCGTTTCCCTCCTTTTCTTGTTCTTCTATGGACTTACCTACTTTACCTTAATCCCCATCTTTGTTTTTCTTGTCTCTCCCTTTCTCTACTTTTTTGTAGCTCTCATTGTTCTCTGGCCTTACGAAAAAATAAATCGCCAGCGGACCATCAAGATCATCAACCGTCAGATTACATCCCATCCCCATCTCACCGTAATTGGAGTTACCGGCTCCTACGGCAAAACCTCGGTTAAAGATTTTCTTTTTACTATTCTTAGTGGCTATCAAGAAACCTTAAAAACTCCGGAAAGTTACAACACTATTTTTGGCATCGCCAAAGTTGTTGATTTGGAGTTACTGTCCAAGTCAAAATACTTTATCTGCGAAATGGGCGCCTATATCCGCGGGGAGATAACCGAACTTTGTCGTATGGTACCTCCCAAGTACGCTATCCTAACGGCCATTGGTAGCCAGCACCTCGAAAGATTCAAAAGCCTTTCAAACACCACCCTGGCCAAGTTTGAATTGATTGATGCAGTTAAACCAAGCCATGCTTTAGTTAATCTTGACAATTCACATATTGCCAACCGACTATCTCTTCTTCAGTATCATGGAGTTCAGACTTACTCTATCACCAATCCAAAAGCTGATTTTTTCATCAAAGAATACACCTTTTCACCCGAAGGCTTAAATTTTGTTCTCATTTACCAAAACAAAGAATACTCCTACACCCCTTCTCTTTTTGGCACCAGCAATCTTTACAATCTCACCGCCGCCATCTCTATGGCCTTAATCCTTAAAGTTCCCAAAGAGATTATCTCCCGTCAAGTTGCCAAAATTACCTCCTCACCCCACCGGCTGGAACTAAAGAAAATTAACCAGGCTACACTCATAGATAACGCTTTTTCAAGTAACGAAGATGGCTTTACTTCCTTAATTAGTGATCTTTCCAAGTTACCGGGCAAAAAAGTACTCATCACCCCAGGTATCGTCGAGCTGGGAATCAGGACTGTCGAAGTTCACCAAAGAATTGGTGGTCTTGCCTCAAAAGTTTTTGACAAATTTATCCTGGTGGGCAAATCCATCCGCACCCTCAGTCTTGAACAGGGCCTCAACTCGTCCCCCGCCATGGCGGGGCTCACTCCACCCATTTCCTACATTCCGAACTCCACCAACCTCTGGCCACTTATCGAAGAATTATCCCAGGACTACGACTGGATACTATTGGAAAACGACCTCCCAGACAATTTCTAGGAGAATCTAAATATAAACTTTAATCGCTGACATTTGTATCTCAAGTAGTCCTGCTTTTCTTGCTGAAGTTTCCAATTCTCCGTCGCGATAATCAACATATCCACCACCCCTATAAACTAAGTAAGGAGTTTGAAGTTTATCTATGAACTTTCTCACCAGTTTTTCTCTCAACAGTAGTTTTGCCTTGTTCATTCCGTGAACACCACCCATCCTGTCTGAGTCTAAAACGTCGAAACCCAAATGATATATAAACAAAGAGGGTTTGAAGTCCTCAATTTTGTCCATCAACTTCTTCAATTCAACAAAATAATCGTTAGAGCTAGTAACTTTTACATGGAACAGATTGTCTTTGCTGTCACAATACTTCCATGCTGGAATACTTTGATTCCACAAACTCGTCATGAGGATATCTTCTCTATTGTGAAGTAAATCATTACATCCATTACTATAATGTGTGTCTAAGTCCAAGATGACTACCCTCTGCTTTAAGGTGGTAGCATACACCGCACTTATTGCCAGAGTATTAACCAATCCAAAACCAAAAGGCATGCCAAATTCACAATGATGACCTCCTCCAACAGTTGAAAAAGCAGAACCATTTTTTAATGCAGAGTCAACCATTCTTTTGGCAATTAAAGCATGCTCGAGCGCGGTAGGGTACAGTGACGGTTGAAGCATTAGTCCATTTGACAGATATGTCGTTTGAGATTTTTCTTGTCTAAAAATGTCCAGATAATTATTTCTATGGACCAGGTTCACCATTTCACAAGACTCTTTTTCCTTACCCTCAGAGGAAATATAGTTTATATTCCACCCAAATTCTGTCATCTTACTCTCCAGGTTTATCTGATTAGAGATAGTATCTAGTTGATACAAATTTCCACCTTTTCCCTTGTGAAACACGTTCTTCGTATTTGCAGCAGCAAAAATATTCATTTTAATCACTAAACCTTCCCGCCCTTAAGCCCCAAATTGGCAAATCCGGCTAGGATATTACTTTCAAAAGTATTTATCAAGCCCTTCTTACTTTCTTTTTCCTCCAGGGCAAAATTTACCAGTCTAGTTACCAGTTCTTCAAAAGTCACCCCGCTCGCCGCCCAAAGATAAAACGCCAGCGACCCCGGCATGGTATTTATTTCGTTAAAGAAAATTTTGCCAGACTTTGAAACCATAAAATCTATTCTGGCAATACCCTTTCCCCCTATGGCTCGGAAATAGTCCACTGTAAACTTCTCAATCTTTTTTATTACCTCTGGTTTCTGATCAGCCGGGATCAGCCTCTTAGCTCCAGCCATCCCCTTTTGTTTTGTCTGCCCTTCATACTTATCCGAGAAGGACAACACCTCTCCACTTGCCACTGGCCGCTCCGTCATGGATAGTTCGTAAGGTCCGTTTCCCATGATAGAAATATTTACTTCAGCAAAGTCGCTGAGAGCTTCTTCGATCATCACTCTTCTGTCATAGCAAAAGGCCACCTCCAGGGCGTCTTCCAGATCCCTTTCTTTCTCTACTCGGGATAAACCGATGCTCGACCCCAGGCCCACCGGCTTCACCATCACAGGGTATTTAATTTCTTTTCTTTCCGCCATACTCAATGTTTCTCCCTTTGTGACCAATCTGTCAGCCAAAACGTCAATACCGATTGATTTGGCAATAATTTTGGCTAGATACTTGTCGATCTTTACCGCGCTTGCCGTCACCCCACAGCCCACATAGGGAATACCTGACATCTCAAAGAGCCCTTGGAGGGTTCCATCCTCCCCACCCCTCCCGTGAACCACTGGAAAAATTACGTCCGGTTGATTTTCAGTCATCCCAAAGTTCCACAGACCCTTTTGGAGTACACCCCTTTCCGTTTCAGGCGAAAGAATGATTTCTTTTGCTCCCCTCAGTAGCAGTTTACTATTTTGATAAGACTTAGAGTCGAGAAACTTATCATCCCCCAGATACCAGCTTCCATTTTTACTGATGTAAACCGGCATCACTTCAAATCCCGCTTTTTTCAAAGCGTGCATCACCTGCCAAGCCGTCACCACCGCTACATCGTGTTCCGGACTCACTCCTCCATACACCACCATCACTTTTTTTGGATTCATTGTTTTATTTTAATACACTAATATCCCCCTACCGGCAAAGAATTTTTTAAAGTCCTTTTCGGCTATTTCATAATTTTCTTGAGATTCACCGAAAAACCCGGATGGGTTATGTATAAACAAGGTTTTTTTATCGTCGTCAAAACCAGTAATTAATACCAAATGCCCTCCTTTGTGTTCGGGTGTGTGATCTGGCTTTCTAATGCTAGCACTCACCGAAACCATCAAATAATTACCTTTTTTAAGTTCTCTTTTAATCTGCCCAATGGTCAAAAAGAATCTAAAAAATCTAGATTTAATCTCAAATTCCTTTGCCAAAAATTTACAAAATTCTTTATAAAACAACCCCTCAATTTTGTCCCCATTTTTGTCATAGCCGGCATAGGTTTCACATCTCTTAGCTAGTTCAATCGTCTTGTAATTTTTTCCAAACTTACTTGACAAGATCATTTTCAAACAAGCCATTCCACAGACATTCCAGCTCCAAAGTTCATATTCTTCTTGAGTAGTTGCCCCAGATATTTTCCAATTCGGGTCATCTCTTGCCAAAATTTTTCTCTTTATTATTTGTTCAACCAACTTCGACGACTCCCACTGCGAAAAATATGGAATCTTATTTATTATTTTAGTCATTTACCCTTTCTATTATCGCCCCCAGGCTAGTGTAAGTTTCAAATACATTGGGGTATCTTCTGCGCAAGATGTCTACTCCATGAATTTCGGTCACCACTGGGTCGCAAAGTGCCGCAATAAAGATCGCTTTGCAGGCTTGAATCACGTTGGGGGATACCACCACCCCTCCTTTAAAGGTTACCGGCCCGGAGACAATTACTCTCTCGGGATCAGACACAAAGATATCGGCTCCCATAGCGTTCAGCTCTCGAACAAACTCCAGTCCTGACTCATACATCCAGTTCTTAAGTAACACTCTCCCTTTAGATTTACTGGCCAGTACCGCCATAACCGGGATCGCGTCTACCGGAAAACCGGGCCAAGGACGGGGATATAGCTTAGGTAGTCCTGGTGCCGCCATGGGCACTCCAGAATTGACCGTGTCCACCCAAAGCTCTCCCTTTCTACTGACAATCAAGTCCCCTCCCTCTCTCTCTATCATGACGTTAAAAAGTTCAAACCAATTGATCATGCCGTTTACCACCTCGGGGACATTAGCCCCTTTTATGCGGATCTTTCCATCCGTTACCGCCGCGGCCACCATCAGTCCGGCCACATCGACAAAGTCCGGGCCAGGTTCATAGCTCGCCCCACCCAATTTTTTACTTCCTTTTATATACACTTTATTAGACCCAATTCCTTCTACCGTCGCCCCCATTGTTTGCAACATTCTCAGTAACTCACTTACATGAGGTTCACAGGCCGCATCAGTAATGGTAAACTCCGCCCCCGTACCAGCCGCATATAGCAAAAGGTTTTCCGTCGCCGTCACACTCGCTTCCAGTTGCCAAACGTCGTAAGACTTGGCTGTTTTCTTGGGTGCCACAAACCTTACGATTCCATCTGCGTACTTAAACTTCACTCCCACTTTTGTCAAAGAGTCCAAATGAGCAGATATCGATCTCATACCCAGATCACACCCTCCGGGCAAAGGAATCTCTGCTATTCCAAATCTTGCTAGTAGTGGGCCGGCAAACATCAGTGAAGCTCGAAACTGGCCTCCTAGTGCCCGATCCACCTTGTAGTGCTTAATCCTCGAACAATTTATCTTCACTTCTCCGGTCGCATCCTGATTTACTTCTGCTCCCAAGAGCTTTAGTATTTGTAGTATCTTGGCCGCATCACTTGTTCCCGGTACATTTTTGTAGGTCACTGTTTCATTTGTCAGTATCGCCGCCGGCAACACCGCCACTAAAGAATTCTTATTCGATATCGGTGTTACCGTTCCCTCCAGCTTTCTTCCTCCAGTAATTCTCAATACTCCATTCACAATTTAGTTAATTAAATTAATAATTAAAATCACCCAGTCGTATTATCTCATCTTCCAGCTCCAAGCCAATCGCTTCCTTGGCACGTCTCTGAATTTCATCCATCACCGCCAAGAAATCCTTGGCCGTCGCCCCGCCGGTATTCACGATGAAGTTGTGGTGATCCGGGGAGATCATTGCCCCGCCCACTTTATACCCGGTCATATTTAGAATATGTTCGATGATGTATCCCGTTGAAGTGGTGGGGTAGCCGAGTATAGAGGCATCCTCCTCGGGAATATTTTTAAACACACACCCGGCTGAATTAAACGGTTGACTTGCTTTTCTCTTTCTCCATTCTTCTGCCACACCTTTAGCTTTTTCCACCTCACCCTTTTTCAGTTTCAATACTACTTCCAAGATAACTTCTCCTGTTTCATGAATTCTGGATTTGTCATAACCAAACTCCATATTTTTGGCCGGAATTTTCTTTACCCCGCCATGATTATCCAGCACCACCACCTCTTTAATTATTTCGGATAGGATATGGCTTCCACCATGGATATTGTTGTAGACCGCCCCACCCACCGTCCCGGGAATTCTGGCATACCACTGAAGCCCTGTAATTCCTTCATCAAATAGTTTGAACATAGCCACCTGCAGGTTCACCCCGCTATCTATCGAAACCTCTATCTCTGGAAAGCTACTTTCGTCATAGTTTAAGTCATGAAAGTCATACTTTTGAGTCCCTTCTTCGGTCCCCATCCATCGAGCTTCAATTGGGATTACTTTATCTCGGTGAAAACCAAAAAACTTCATTCTTCGAATCTTCACTTCACCTCCCGCGTTTTTTACCACTAGCCCTCTGAGTCCCTGGTCAGACACTAGCACGTTACTCCCCCCACCAATTACCGTTACCGGCACTCCAAAGCTTCTAGCCAGCCTAACTGCTTTAATCAAGTCACCAGAGTCTCTGGTCTCAAAAAAGAGCTCAGCCGGCCCACCAATCTTCAAACTTGTGTGTCGAGACAAAGGCTCATTTAGCTTAACTCTGTCCTCACCTAGGGTTTTTACCAAACTATCTGTATTGATCAAACCTTTAAATTCTACCACGCTGGCTTTTCCTCAAATCACCACACAGTCGGGAAACTTTTCTTTTAGCTCAAACTCCATTTTCTTCTTGGCCTCATAGCCAATCGTCAAGAGAACTCTGACCACAAATTTATCCCGATCATCCACCTTCTCCACCTTACTTCGGACATCTCCTCCAAATCGATTTACTATTTGTGCCAGATCTTTAGATATTCCAATTTCATTTATTCCCCGGATCTGAATCGAAGTGTATCTACCCCGAACCACTCCCAGCTCATCCATTTTTTTACCGACCAGCTTTAGATCCAGTCCATAAGCCGCTTTGTAGTAAAGGTCGGCTAGGCCATTCCAGCAGCCCAGTTCCATTAACAGTTTGTCCACCAAGCTCCTATCCAAATCTACAATATTTAAGATACCTCTCTCGGACAAAATCTCAGACCTTATCATCTCTTCTCCTCGAGCTACTTCCTCGTCTCTCTGAGCCACCAACAGCTGATGCTCAATCCACCTCCTGGTACTGGGATTACCGTACTCTAGGCACTCGACTTTGGGCCTGGTCTGATCTCGGTCAAACATCACCTCAACTTCGCTGGCATTGGGCACTACCGCCTCCAGCGGGTTCATTTTTCCATCTATCATTATGCCCACAGCCCTCAATCCCAGCAGGGGATTAAGTTTATAAGCCACATCAATTCCCCTAGCCGCAATCTCCATAAAGACCAGCTCTTTCTTGGGCGTAAAGATCAGCTTCCTTTGGTAGAGCTCTGGATTTTTCTTTAGTTCCTCTTTGTCAAGACTCACCACTCCCCAGTTGTTAAAACTTTCTTTACTTTTAGTCGAAAAAGCTACTTCAATATCTCCTTCCTCAAATCTGTAAGTATCATGAAGGGCGGAGTAGCCATTGACGGCGCTCACGCCCAGGTAGTCATTGTGTCTTTGTTTCATTAGTTTTCCTTCGTAAAAAAGACGGACTATCCCCAAAGCTTTGTAGCAATCAGCTAGCTCGCCGTCTTCTACTACCACCCTAAAACTAATCACATCCGATATCTCAGCAAAGCTGTTTGGCTGGGCGCTGGCTCTCATGCCAAACTTTTTCTGCTTTTCGGCCATCTCCCAGTATCCTCCTACCTGATGTCCCACCTCGGCTCGAATACCATTTTGGGCTAGTAGTTTTTGGAGTTCTTCCTCTCTTTTCTCAATAAAGGTCGTTTCCAGTCTCGGGTCACCATCTATCATTTCTGTGGTCAGAGAGTATCTCTTCGGCTCAACGTACTTAAAAGATAGATCTTGAAGTAGATTCTTTACTTGCCATAGTCCAAAAGACTCGGCCAGTGGGGCATAAACCGCCAGTGTTTCTCTCGCTTTCCTTTCTTGGGTCATGGGGGACATTCCTTCCATCGTCAGCATATTATGTAGTCTGTCCGCCAGCTTAATTAGAGCCACCCCTCGCTCAATAAAACTCTCTTTAGTTACTTTTTTGAGTGTCTCAAATTCGTTTTTTTCACCCCGTCTAGACTTGAGCTTTGTCACTCCGGATACCAGGTGAGACACCCTCTCGTTAAAATTGTCAGCGATATCATCCAAGGTAATTTTTTCTGGATGGTCTTCCCAAGTGTCGTGCAGCAATCCAGCCACCACTTCATCTTCATCAGCTCCCCAGTTGGTCAATAAGCTAGCTACAGCCACGCAATGATTCAGGTAGGGCTCTCCCGTGACTATTCTGAAGTCATTTTTATGAATCTCAGCCGCTACTTTCAAAGCCTCAATCACTCTGGGCGAGACATTTGCTTGAAACTCTGCCAAGCTACGATCAAAATCTATCTGGGGACGAAGCAGTGGGCTCGTTTCCGTTTTCATTACCTGGATTCTACTCCAGTATCCCGCTTGCTGTCATCTCCATTCCCCTGAGCTCTTGGTTCTCTCAGTTCTTATTCATCGTATAATTATTCATACATGGAAAGAACACTCGTCAAAGATACTCTTAATAAGGTTGGTAAAACCGTCACCGTCAAAGGATGGGTCAATACCAAGAGAGATCACAGCAAAATTGTTTTTATTGATCTTCGAGACCGTACGGGACTAGTCCAAATTGTCGGCACAGGCGATCTCCTTAGTTCACTTAAGCCTGAAGATGTCATCGCCATTGAAGGGTTAGTAAAAGTCCGACCTGAAAAATTGGTCAATCCCCATCTCGAAACCGGCACTGTCGAAATAGAGGCTCTCAAAATGACTGTTCTTTCTCCCTCGTCCGAATTACCCATCGATCTAGGCAAAGAAACTCTAGAAGTTGAGCTACCTACCTTACTTGATCATCGCTCTCTCTCCTTCCGTCACCCCAAGATTCAAGCTATCTTCAAACTCCAAGCCGTCGTTATCGATGCTTTTAGAAAAGCTATGGTGGCTAAAGACTTTTTGGAATTTCAAGCCCCTGCAATTATTAACGCCGTTCCCGAGGGTGGAGCCGAGGTTTTCAAAGTAAAATATTTCGACAAAGAAGCCTACCTTTCTCAAAGCCCACAGCTTTACAAGTCACTTCTCACCACTGCCTTCGAAAGAGTCTTTAGCGTCAATCAAATGTTTCGGGCCGAGCCCTCCACCACTTCTCGTCACCTGACCGAAGCTACCAGTTTAGATGCCGAGTTTAATTTTTTAGAGTCCTGGGAAGATGTCCTAGACATGGAAGAATATGTCGTTCGTTTTATCTTTAAGGAAGTGGAAGAAAGATGCCAAAAAGAATTAGCCCTCTTTGAAGCCACCATTCCTCTCATGTCCAATAAATTTCCCATCCTTAAACTTCGCGAGGCTCAAGAAATTATCTTCAAGCGCACCGGTCGAGACTGCCGAGAAGAAAAAGATCTGGCTCCAGAAGACGAGCGTGAGATTTGCGCCTGGGCCAAAGAAGAAAAGGGTTCCGACCTTATTTTTGTTTCTCACTTCCTGACTAAGAAAAAACCTTTTTACGTCTACCCAGATCCGGCCGATCCAACTTACTGTCTAAGTGTCGACTTACTTTGCCGTGGTGTCGAGTGGTCCTCCGGTGGTCAGCGCTTAAACGATTACGATACCATCCTCAAGAATGTTAAGGAATGGGGTCTCCAGGAAGAAGATGTCGCCCTTTATCTCCAAGCTTTCAAATATGGCTCACCTCAGCTCGGTGGCTTTGCTCTTGGAGCCGAGCGCATTACTATGTACATCTTAGGCCTCAAGAATGTCCGCGAAGCATCTATGTTCCCTAGGGACATGGAGCGCATCGACATCCACCTTTCTGCTCAATAACCACATCAAATGTCAAAAACTAGCCCACCGGTCACTATCGAAAAAATTATCTCTCTGGCCAAGCGCCGCGGTTTTGTTTACCCAAGCTCCGAAATCTATGGTGGTTTTGCCGCTATTTACGACTTCGGCCCCTACGGAGTGGAGCTCGAGAAGAATGTCAAGGACTTCTGGTGGAAGTACATGGTCCAAACTCGAGAAGATATTGTCGGTCTCGATTCTTCTATCTTTATGGCTCCCAAGATCTGGGAAGCCAGCGGTCACGTTGGTGGTTTTGCTGATCCTCTCGCCGAGTGTAAAGAGTGTCACGCCCGCACCCGCGTCGACAAAATGCTCAATGAAATTGGAGTGAAAGCCGACGAAAAAATGCCCATCGAAGAAATCGACAAGCTTTTTAAGGCCAACAAGACCAAAATTAAATGCCCCGACTGTGGTCAGAACAATTTCAGCGATGCCAAAAATTTTAATCTGTTGGTAAAATCCAACCTCGGTAATTTTTCCGGCGATGCAAACGAAAACCCCTCTTATCTTCGCGGCGAAACCTGCCAAGGAATCTACGTTAATTTCAAGTCAGTTACCGACTCTTCCCGCGTCAAGATCCCTTTTGGTATTGCTCAGATCGGTAAAGCTTTTAGAAACGAAATCACCGCCAGAAAATTCATTTTTCGCACCCGAGAGTTCGAGCAGATGGAGATGCAATACTTCACCAAGCCCGAAGACGAAATGAACCAGTACGAGAAGCTCAGAGACAATCGCTGGGAATACTACAAATTGCTTGGTATCAAAACAGAAAATCTCCAATGGCACAAACATGACCATCTGGTTTTCTATGCCCAAGAAGCTTATGACATCGAGTATCAATATCCCTGGGGTTTTGATGAGTTGGAGGGTGTTCACGCTAGAGGTGACTACGATCTAACTCAGCACAGTAAATTCTCCGGTACCGATCTTTCTTATCTCGACACCGAAACCAATACCAAGTACATGCCCCACATTATCGAGTCTTCGGTCGGTGTTGGTCGTACCATCTTTGCCCTCCTCTGCGAAGCCTATACCGAAGAAAAGGTCGGAGATGACATCCGAACTGTGTTGAAGTTCCCAAAGAAAATGGCTCCTGTCAAAGTGGCCGTTTTCCCCCTACTTAAGAACAAGTCGGAGTTGGTTGCCAAGGCCAAAGAGCTCTTTGACTCTCTAAAGTGGACCTACATGTGCGAATTCGACGACTCGGGTAACATCGGCAAACGCTACCGTCGTCAGGATGAGATAGGTACGCCTTACTGCGTCACCATCGACTTCGACACTTTAGAAGACAACACAGTGACCGTAAGAGACCGAGACACCATGACCCAAGAAAGAATCAATCTCGACGCTCTCCCCGATTTTCTTAAGAAAAATCTTTAGGCTAAACCTAGATATTTTCTCAATCCTTCGTAAAACGTCATTACCGAGGCAATATCTTCCCATTCATTTGCCGAGTGAATTTCTCCCCCAAGTGGTTTGTGCATTAAAACCGGACTCTTTAGTAAAGCAAAGTGTCGGGCATCGGATGCTCCATAAGTTTGTTTTATTTCAACTTTTTTACAAAATACCTTCTCCATCGATGACAAGTATTTTTTTACTTCAGGATCGTTAATGTCGATGAACGTCGGCAAACCGGTAGACATTTTCGATACTTCTATTTCTACGTTCAAATCTTTTATTCTTGTTTCAACCACCGAAGTAATGTTCTCAACCGAATCTGTTTCAGGATAGCGGAAATCAATTTTCATTTCCGCTTCTGGACATACCTGATTAGTTGAGATTCCACCATTTATAGTTCCAAAGTTCATGGTCGTCTCCCAGCCTTCTTGCAAATTATTCTTGCCGTAAATTTTCAGTAGTTCATCACCCAGTCTCACCAGCGAATCTATGGCATTTTTACCCTGCCAGGGTCTGGAGGCGTGAGCAGGGACTCCTTTAGCTACTAGACGAAGTTGACAAACACCCTTGGCTTTGTCCACGAAGTTCAGGTTGTCCCCTCCATCTGGCACTATAAAGACCTGTGGAGCAAAGCCACTTTCTGCGATTGGTTTCGCTCCTTCAAATCCCCCTACTTCTTCATCGGTCGTAATCATGAGACAAAAGTCGATATTCTTTGACTTGGCTTCGTTTAGAAGGGCCACACCCAAAGGAATCGAGAACTTCATGTCACTTGTTCCTCTTCCTATGGCCTTATCACCTTCAATTCGCATCACAAACTGATCATCACGGCCAGCCACAATATCCATGTGGACCATGTAGCAGTACTTAGGAGTATTGCTTTTATTCACCCAGGCTCTTAGTACCTCAGCCTTTCCATTTTTTACTCTTTCCACCACAACGTCTTTATCAATCAATTTCTCCACATAGTCGAGTGCTTTTGAATTCTCCTCGATTTCTCCGGGAAGTGTCTTGAAAGCCACCAAGTCACCCAGCTGTTTGATTAAATTTTCTTTTGTCATTTTGTTTTTAGTTTTTTAATCGCATCTTCAACAAACGTTGTCTCTTGCTCCCCGGTCTTCATATTTTTCAGAGACACCTTTTTGGCTTGTACTTCGTCAGCCCCAACAATCATCACATACGGAATACCTTTCTTATTTGCATACCTTAGTTGTTTGTCTATTTTTACTTCTTTACTTGGGTAAATTTCCGATTCCACACCCACATCTCTTAAATTTTTTAATATCTGCATCCCATATTCAAAATATTCCCCATCCATCACACATACCAACACTTTAGTTACCGTCGAAAATTCCGGCAACAGCCCGAATTCCTGACAAGCTTCCAAAGTTCTATCAAAACCCAAACCAAATCCCGTTCCAGGCATTTTAATTCCGGATATTTTTTCTACCAACCCATCATATCTTTCTCCACCCAGCACTGATCCTCCCGTTGAGTTTTTTATTTTAACCTCCCAAATCGGACCGCTCGAATAAGAAAAGGATCTGGATAATGTCGGTTCAAATTTGTACCAACTTTCATCAAACCCAAGGTTCTTTAAATAATCAAATATTTTCAATATCCTTTCATTTGGTCGAAGTTCACGAACCTGTTTGAGATACTTTATTGCTTCTTCTCTCTCAATTCCTTTCTCGATCATGTCCCTTATTACTCCCAATTCACCAATCTTTTCTAGCTTGTCGATAGCTACTATCGCCTTGTAAGGTATTTTAGCTAGTAGTTCACGGTCGTTCACCGACACGCAAGCATTCTTAAATCCCAATCTTTTGTATATATCGATCGACAAACCAATTACTTCAGCATCAGCCAGATAGGAACTTTCGCCAAAGATATCTGCATCACACTGGACAAATTCTCGATACCTCCCTTTCTGTGGTTTTTCGGCCCTAAAGGCTGGTTGAATTTGATATCTGCGAAAAGGCATGGGTAGTGACTGTGCGTACTGCCCGACTACTCGGCAAGTCGGTACCGTCTGGTCGTATCGGAGGGCAACATCTCGCCCGGCATTATCTTTAAATTTAAAGAATAGTTGTTCCTCTTCCCCAATTTTACCCTCAAATAGTTCCAAGGGTTCCAAAGTCGGTGTTTCCATCGGATCGAACCCCCACAACTCAAAAATATCCTCAATTTTTCTTTTCAGCCACTGTCGCCCCTTCGCTTCTTTCGGCAAAAAGTCACGAAATCCCTTTAATGTTTGTATATTATTCATATTTTTTATATTTAAGCATCATAACGAAGTTATGAGCAAATATAAGAGGAAGCACAGTCTGGATATTTCAATAATTAGATTATTGAAAAGAAGACGAGCAAGCTCTTATTTTTCACCACTATTTTAATAATACCTCCTAACCCTCCAAAAACGAAAAAACCTCCGTTTGGGAGGTTGTGTCGATAACTATCGAATAAGCACATCAAACCCTCCCAAACGAATGGTTGAAATAGGTATGATGAGACCAAAAGGACTTATTCATGAGAGTATTCTATCACATCGTGCCTGCCTGCCGGTAGGCAGGTCAATTTAACCTCAAATACTATATCCTTGAGGCAATCTCTAGTTCCAAACAATCGATTAGTCCATCAACATCCACAATATCTGTCCAAGGATGGGTTGCTACAAATCTAAACGCCGCCTTCCCATTGTCCACTTCATCATTTGTTGAAACATAGTATCCGTGTTCTTTGTCCACAGCTTGTTGGACATCTTGTACCAACTCTAAATGATCTTTCTTGCTCAGATGAATACTATTAGATAATCCTATTAACAGAGTGTTTAATTCTGGAGTGTGAATTGGTCTAAGAAACTTAGAACCGCTGACTCTGTCAAAGCAGTGATTTGTTAACTCCAGCGTGTGATCAAGTAAAGCCGTAAATCCTTCTTTACCCAATAGTTTCTCTGTGGCCCAGGTAGCCATTACCCCCCCAGATCCCATCGAACCTTCCACACGTGCCGCAAAACCAAAATTTCTTTCTTCAGGGTCTCCCAATAAACCCATATTATCCTCTGGTTGTAAATATCTAGCGCTCCTTTGTATCAAGGCGTGGTCTTTCTTATCTTTAAATAGCACAGCCCCAGCCTCGTATGGAACATAAAGCATTTTGTGAGGATCTACCGTAATCGAATCTGCTCGATTAATTCCCCTAAACAAACCGCTTCTTTGAGACATTATGAATGGTCCACCATAAGCCGCATCAACGTGTAAAAACACTCCCGTTGAATCAGCTAAATCAGCCAGAGAATCTATATTATCAACTTCTCCAGTTTCAGTTTCTCCAGCAAGTCCTATTAGTGCCAGGACCTGCTCGCCCCTTCTATTTATCTTCCAAATTGCCTTTTGTGCCTCCCCCAAGTCAGTTTTATATCCTTTTCTAGGAAGCAGAGTTAACACCACATTCCCCGTGCCTAGTATCACGCAAGCTTTGTCTATCGAATAATGCCTCATGTCGTTTACCAAGACATGCATTACCGTGTCTGACTTCCACTTACCGGATTCTTTCAATTCTTTAATCTTTTTCTCTCTAGCTACCCATAATGCTGCCAGGTTGGCCAAAGTTCCATCTGTGACGATATTTCCACTAAATTTTTCTTTGTCATAGCCAAACATTTCTCCGAGCCAATCTATAGCCTCATGTTCCATTCTGTGCTCAGAAGAAGAAACTTCTTTTACTATGGTATTGGTATTCATATACGCCGCCACTAATGTTGCCAAGATACCTATCTTTCCCCCACTCGGATGAATTTGCCCCATGAATTTATGATCAAATTTTCTGGTTGATGACTCACGAAAAAGCAATTCACCCATAATTTCATTGATGGCATCAGAGTCTTTGGATCTACTTAGCCAGTTTTGAGTTTTTTCGTCCATTAGCGAAATATCTCCTCCTGTAACATAAATCAGCGCCATTGCGCGTATTGTATCGGCTCCTAGCTGAGCCACCACCTCAACATTCTCGACGTTTCTCGGATTTATAAAATACTCTCTAACTTCTTCAATTTTTTTCATATTTTATGAGATTATTAATTACTAGATACAAAAAACACCCAAATGGGTGTCAAACTCTTACTTACTATCCAAATAGTATTTCATGTTGTAGCTCATCGTACCATTGTTTTATCTCCTGTCAATAGTATGAAGTGGTAAAGTGGTAAGAAGATTTTTATTTTAAAAATAATTCGCAAACAATCACTTTTTTAATCTATCTATGAATCCACCCACGATAAATGCATGACCTCTAGTCAAACTCTCTTCCAAACTGGTTCCATTTCTAACTAGGTAATTGACCATTCCAATAGGAATATTTTTAGACCAATCTATCTCTCCCATATAATTTTCGATCATGTTTTCCCACGTACTTCCATCTCCACACTCTCCATAAGCACCCCAATGTATTAAGGATTCCCGCGCGTCGAAATGAGTATCATGGCGATCATTCCGTGAAATAAATCCATTCGAAACAAGCCAGTTTACAGATTCAACCCATGCCAAAGAAGGATCTTCTTCAAATGGGTAAAGTTTCAAGTATTTTGGTAAACATTTTTTTAAAGCTCCTACCATTATTGGGTTCTGTGTTCTTGTCAGTATCACTGTATCTTGACTTCTGTTATTTTCCAAAAAATTATACAGACACATCTCACCCAAAGCACCTCCAATTCCAGTTGATCTCACGTTATTGGATATCCCAACAATATCAACATAATATATATTTCTCCCCTTATCGTCTTTGGTAAACTTCTCTCCCCAAAATCCGTAAAGTTTTTCTTCGTTGGTTACAATATTTATTTTCGCTTTATCAAATTCCACTAAACTTACGCCATTTAAACTCATTGGTTTTTGAAAACAAGCAGAAGCCAATAGGGCTAGACCAATTTTCTGATCCACTGTCTCAAAGTCTACCGATAATAGAGAAATCACCTCAAAGCCAAACAAATTACCGACCGATTGTCCTTTTACAGACAATAGTTTAATTAATTCCTTGACTTCTTTTTGTTCTATAAGTTCATCTATTTCTACAACCAGCCTGCTTCTCTCCATCTGTGTTTCTGTGTACTCTGTCTCCATTTTATTTCAAATATTTGCACTTTAGTTGTCCGGCTAAATTTTCCACCCATTCACTGTCTTTTGTTTCTTTCAGTTTCTTAACAATTTTATCTGCATTCATTCCTGACCATGCTAACCGAGAGATTTCTTTCATCATCATTCTTGCCTTATCTCTATCATCAAAAAATTTATTTCCTTGTGCGTTCAAATCTTTTACCAAATTATTAGCAGTGATGGTCATCAAGTGAGCTTGTCTAGTTTTAATATGATTTTCAATCTCACTCAAATCTTTATCACTTTCAAGTACCCTATTTTTCAGCATATTTGTTGTTTTCCATATATGACGAACAATTCCTAGAGATCCACACTTATCAACTGCATCAGCATCATGTACTATCTTCGCCTCAAGGCTTTTTTCCCCATCTTCAATTTCATGTCCCGCAACGGATTCAACTATCACCGTTTTATCATTCTCAGATAAATTAAATTTGTCCAAAAACTTTTTTGTCTCAATTGACACCCTCTCTGAATCATAGTCGCTACCAGTTGCAAGTGAAACATCGTGCACCCACGCGCCCACCAGGATAATAAACAAGTTACCCCCTTCTTTTTCTTGTAAATGTTTAGCAATCTTATTCACTCTGTAGAGATGAGTGTTCCCATAAGACTTCCCTCCAAAGGCTTCTTCCCAGTCAAGCCTCACCGCTTCTTTTCCAATTTTATCAGTCAAATCTATTTGGCTTTTATTCATTTCTGAAAGTTAAATTTATCCCTAAGTTTAAACAAATATTTGCAAAATGGCTAGTTCCGGGTATTTTCTTTGGCAGGTTCACCTCGGTGATTCTGTTTTTATTTCTAACTAGACATCGGAAAAGCTCTCCTTGGAACTGTTCTATATTCATCGAGCTATCTACTATTAGTCCCACAGGATCAGATCCATCAATAGTAACATCTGCCAAGTTCTTAGTTTCTGTCAGATTAAACCAGCGTTTTGGTTTCTCAATTTTTCTTTTAGTCGCTTCGCTTTTCTCATTTAACATTCTTAGTTGCAAAATTTTGATTCCTTCGATACCAACTACAAATTCTATGTCCGCTTTTCCACCCAGAACTTCCTCTCCCAAAACAGACATTTCACCCAATAAATTCACAGTTTCTGCTTCAACCCAGCCATTTTTTAGGCTAGTCTGGATCCTGCTTCCTCGTTTTTCAATACTATCAAACTGGCTATCTCCAGACACAATGTGGCCAGGCGTCGCTCCTGTAAACACAGACCAATCAGACGAATTCCCTCCAGAAAACACGACCCCACCCCTGCCATCAACGTAATCATGTACCAGGCCAGCGAACATGGGTATGTCAGACAACTTGTGTAGGTGTCTGTAGCTAATGGCTTTCTCCGAGAAAAAGGAGGACACCACAGACACTAGGCCGTCACCAATATGCTCACGAAGCACCGGCACCTCACTCTCATAAATTCCAGCAGCACTGCCATTTACTAGGGTGTCCTCATCAAAAGAAGAAGATCTCACCGCCACTAGCTCCGAAGATACCTTCTGCCGAATTTTTTCCACAATAGCTTCTGGAAACTTTTTATTCAATATCCTTTTTCTTATTTCTTCACCGATACTCAGCTTTCTTTGAATGCTCGTTGAGCTTTCAAGATCTTTAATCAAGTCAAACAAAGCACTGTCGGACTTAAGCCATCTGTCAATTGCCTCCGTTGTCACCACCGCCCCATTGTCCACAAACTCTTTTCCAAATATTACCGAGGCCTCGTACAGTCCAGCCGCTTTTCCTCCCACTAGCTGTCGGCTGTTACTGGCACCCAGATCAATTACTTCATCTTCATTTTCTGCTTCCACCATTCTTATTGCTATCTCTCTAACTATTTTCTTCTCACCGGACCGGATTTTTATCTCCAAATTTCTATCCAACCAATTATTTTCTAGCATCCACAAAGCGAACCTTCCCCTAGCCGAAGAAGCATCCAAGTTGGTTAGTTGAGGCAAAACAAATTCCACAAAGTCACTTGAGATATTGGCTCTCATTTGTTTTCCATCCGATAGTTCCTTAATCAAGAGATTGGCTGTCTCACACACAGCGGAATACTTCCATCCCGCCGTTTCCGAAAAGTTATTTTGACCTCTGACCAAAGGAGTCCAGTTCAAAAACCTAATCAGCCCATTCATATCTCTAGCAACCCTATCCAAATCCAGCTCGCTTGATGATCCCGAAATTTGAAGCAATTGGCTAGTGGCTTCCTCCGAAAAAAGGTCTCCTTTCTTTCCACCGACACTTACAGGTATCCACTCTAGTACATTGGCAGCGAAAAGCACTTCTTCCGTTTTTATTCCCGCTGCTCTTGCTACCCGCAACAAAACTGACAGCTTCTTTACGTCCGCCTCAGTTTCTACTTTCTGTTGTAATTCTTTCCACGACAGTCCTTTCCAATTAAGTTTTTCTGCCGTCAATCTATCTTCGAGAGCAGATGGCAGCAACATTCCCACCATATCCAAAAATCCACCTGAAACTCCTTTATCTATTCCCGCAAAAGGGTTTCCTTGGGTATTGTTTCCATCCCCCACCATCGCTTCAATGTGGTAAAAAGGCGAGGCATATCCAAAAGCAATTTTTAGTCTAGTGTATAGTTCTGCAATTCTCTCCCTTTTGTCTGTCGGCAACTCTATTTCGGAAAATACTTTGTACAAACGTCTGTCGTTATTTTCAGCAAATCCTCTCCACCGCTCCAAGTTTTCCCATGCTTTTACTGGTTCCGTCTTCATTTTTTTTGACCAGTTTTCGACTGTTTTCCACCCATCAGCAACTCCAGACTCAATCAAGGGTATCGCTGGAACTGCCCAGGTTTTAAATATTCCCACCATTTCACCATTGGGCAGTATTACCTGAAACTCATCGTTGTTGTCATCGGCAAACAAATCCGACTTCAAAACCAAGTTACCCAAAAACTCTATTTCCTTGACCTTTTTGTCAACCTCGACTTTTTTAAGAAACTCAACTTGTGTATTTTTTTCTTTCATTTTGTTATTTATATAATAAAAAACCCTCGTCCAACCCCAAAATAGGATCAGACAAGGGCCTTTTATTAAAGACGGTACCACCTTGTGTTTTTCATCTCCTCGCGGAGATGAACTTTTCTAGTGCTCGGTTTACCTTCTGGGGTGACACACTACAACTCTATTACGGGAGAACCCGGGTCTTGTTACCAAAACCGGCTCGGGAGGGTTAATTCGACGAATAAAGTTCGACTTGCTTTCACCACCCGCAAGCTCTCTCTTGTCACCTTTACTGCCTACTATTTCTCCTTCGACGCATTCACAATTCTGTTAAAGAATATACAAATCTATCAATAATAAATTTATTTGTCAATACTTTTGTACCTTATCTCTCTTTCGGTCATTAAGAGACTATCTCTCCTGCTACCTTGTAGGCTCGGAGGTGCGTCATCTTCTTTTCCCACAAATCCTCTAACGTCGAAAAAATACCTCCCCTCTTCTTTTGTCTTTGCAGACACAAAGGTGTGCCAATAAGCAGGACTAAGCTCGACCTCTCTAGCCTCAATATCGGTAAATATATCAGGCATTCCTCCCAACATATCCATTACCTGATCAGACCAGGTTCTGCACCACCCAAGCGCTTGCCATCTCACGATCGACTCTTTTTTAAGTATTATTTCTATTAAGTCTTCAGTTTCCACAACCGCTTACTTAACTAGCTTCAGATACTTTCTCTTTCCAATTCTCACCACGTTTTCACCTTGTTTAAGCTCCAACTCTGGTTCCGTTGATACTCTCTTTTCATTCAAATATATGGCACCTTCTTTCAAAAGAGTTTTGAATTCAGTGTTGCTCGACACAAGACCGTTGGCCATCGCGTAAGCTGCCAGTGAAGCCTCTGCACCTAGTACTGGAACCGCAAAGTTAATCTTTATCACCGGAGTGTCTTCCCCAGCAACTTTTTCCACCACTGTTTTTCTAAAGTGCTCTTCAGCCAATGCCACTGCTTCGTCACCATGCAACTCTTTGACAATTACCTTTGCTAGTTCTTTCTTCAGGTTCATCGGGTTCTCTCCAGCAGAAAGTCTTTTCTTCGCATCTTCAATCACTTCAACCGGTGCGTTTGTACCCATTTCAAAGTAAACTCCCAAAACATCATCGCTGGTAGACATTATCTTGCCGTAGATCTCTTCTGGTGCATCTTCAATCCAGACAGCATTCCCCCAACTCTTGCTCATCTTCCTACCATCAGTTCCAGGTAAAAATCCATTAGCCATTACAAACGACTCCTTGCTTCTCAAATTCTTCTGCAGGGTTCTACCGGCTTGCATATTAAAAGTCTGGTCTGTTCCACCCAGCTGAAGGTCGGTATCCATGATATAGCTGTCATAACCTTGCATCATGGGATAAAACACTTCCGGCAGAGCGATTCTTTTCCCCTCAGTCCACCTCTTTTTAATCAGCTCACGACTAATAAAGTCATTCAAGGAAAAATTCTGTGCCAGTTTTAAAACATCACCAAAATTTAGCTTTGATAGCCATTCACTGTTATGAACCACTTTTATTTTGGCAAAATCCAAAAACCTAGCCGCCTGTCTTTTGTATGTCTGAAAATTCTCTTCAATTTGCTCGTCAGTTAAGATTGGTCTCTCGGCTTCTTTGTCAGAAGTGTCACCCACTTTAGCCGTAAAGTCCCCTATCAAAAAAGTCACGTTATGTCCTAAATCTGCCAATATTTGCAATTTTCTAAGGGGAAAGGCATGCCCAAGGTGGATGCGAGTTGCCGTCGGATCAATCCCCAGGTACACGTTTAGTTTCTTACCAGAATACAGCAATTTCTCCAGTTCGGATCGCCCAGGAATAATATTTTCTACTCCACGAGTTAAAAAACTCTCAATTAGTTGTTTCTTCTTAGCTTCATCCATAACTCTATTTTACAAGCTTTTCTCCTTATCTTCTTTAATAATTTTTTTGGCAAAATCAGCTAGTGTCATCGCACCCAGATCTTTCTGTCCCCTAGCTCGCACGGACACCTGTTCGCTCTTGACCTCTTTTTCGCCAATGATTAGCATGTATGGCACTTTCGAAGCTTCGGCATTTCTGATCTTCTTGCCCAGAGAGTCAGCTTCGGTATTCAGCTCTACTCGAATCCCTTGAGCCTTTAGCTCTTTGACTATCTTTTCCGAGTACTCCAAGGTTTTCTCGGAGATCGGCAGCACTGCTACTTGGTATGGTGATAACCACAGAGGTAAGGCTCCGTTGAAGTGCTCCAGCAAAAACGCCGCGATTCTTTCGATCGCCCCAATACTGGATCGGTGAATCACCAAAGGCAACTTTTCGGTGCCATCACTCGCTGTAAACTTCAAGTCAAACCGTGTCGGCATCACAAAGTCGTACTGCACCGTAAAAGCTGTTTCTTCGACCCCATTGATCTTTTTCATCTGAATGTCGATCTTGGGGCCATAAAAAGCCGCCTCTCCCTCGGCTTCCACAAACTTGCTTTTTCTTTCGTTTAGTACTTCTCTCAAAATTCCTTCCGATTTATCCCAAGATTTGTCATCGTCAAAATACTTCTTTTTATCGTTTCTGTCACCCAGTGACAATCTGTAAGAAAAGTCTTTGCCCATCTTCAAACCAAAAACTCCGGCCATATACTCAATCAGATCTATAGCGTGAGCAATTTCCGTTTTTGCCTGGTCTTCATCAGCACAGATTATGTGCGCATCCGCCAAACAAAAAGAACGAACTCTTGTCAGTCCCGAAAGCACTCCGGACAGCTCGTATCTATACAGTTTGGCAATCTCTGCAATTCGCATTGGCAATTCTTTGTAGCTTCTCGGCTTGGACAAGAAAAGTTCGAAGTGGTGCGGGCAGGTCATCGGGCGAAGCATAAATTCCTCTTCATCTATTTGAATTGGCGCATACATGGTGTCCTTATAGTAAGGGTAGTGACCCGACTTCTTGTACAGGTCGATCTTGGCAATATCTGGGGTATAGACGTGTTGATATCCCCACTCAATTTCCGTCTCTACGACAAACTTTTCCAGCTCTCTTCGAAAAGTCGCCCCTCTAGGTGTCCAAAGAGGTAAGCCTTTCCCGACTGTATCCGAAAATGTAAATAGATCTAGTTCGCGTCCCAAGACACGATGATCTCTTGGGTCTAGATGTTCCTCAGTCTGATCTATCTTTTTTTCTTCCATATTGTTTCTTGTCATTCCAGACCTGACTCATCGACAAACGGGTTGATCCGGAATCTAAATAAATTTTAATCTTTTTTAATTCTTAATGGTGGAAATAGCACTCCTTCTCTTCCGGATATATCTTCCAGGAACCAGAAAAGTCTTTCTGAGTGGCCCCAGCCAGAAGTAGGTGGCATACCATACTCCAGCATCTCTACAAAGTCAGCGTCCAGCATCTGAGCCTCTTCATCTCCGGCTTCTCTCTGTCCTTGCTGCTCTTCAAAGCGAGCTTTTTGATCCTCAGGATCATTCAATTCTGTGTAGCCATTACCCAGCTCGGAGCCGGCTATAATGACATGAAATCTTTCGGTGAGGTCCGGGTTTTCCGGTTTGCTCTTAGCTAAGGGCGACATAAACTTCGGCTCGTTCAAAAGAAACGCCGGGCCGGCGATGGTTTTGCGAACTATCTTCCAGCAGTTATCAATCAAACGGCTTCTGTTAATTGCTCCGGTCAACACTACTCCGTTTTTCTTCACCGCGGTCAGCATCTCCGCTTCGGTAGATTTAAAGATATCAATTCCCAGTTTTTCTTTAATAATCTCAACATAATCGATCT
>JAGVOE010000060.1 GCA_020052895.1 Candidatus Woesebacteria bacterium | reverse complement strand
TAAAGATTTTAAGTAGGTATTCTTTTGGGCCATAGTATCAATCCCTACTTCCTCGCCCTCAGCAATCAAAAAAGGGAAAGTGGGTAGTAAGTCGCTGATCGAAGGGGAAACTCGTCTAACTGCCGCTACCTTTGTCTCACCTAGCTGTCTATTTACCTCAGTGGCGATCTCCAGTAAGACATTTTGCCACCATGCCCCATCCCAAATTTTGGCTCCCTCCCACAGACCATAAGTCTCGATCGCCCCTAGGTGTGGTGATCCGACGGTCATCACCTTATCCACCTTGCTCACTCCGTATTTTTGAGCGTAGGCACGGGCTACTAAGCCACCCATACTGTGGCCAATTAGATCCACCTTATCAGCCAAATTCTTACTCAGGACAAAAGCGTTTAGATCGTCTGCCAGATCGGTGAGCGGTTTTCGCCAATCGTAAGGAAAAACAAACAGGTCCGCGCCCTCCACAAAGCCGGCATTTTTAAACGACTCGATGATGCCGTCGTAGTTTTTGATAAAACTGGGAATCTCCCAATTACTCCCCGTTGTTCCGGCCAATATCGCCCCAATATCCCAACTCCCCCCATACCCAGGAATAATCACCACCGGCACTCTTAATGGTGAAGTGTCTTTGATATAGAGATAATCAACATTTATCGATGCCCAGTTTTGTGGAGTCTTTGTTTTTTGAGGATTACCCATCCAAATATCAGAAATTTTTCTGGAGCTATCTTTTGTTTCAAAAGTCAAATTACCGACAGTGATCACAAAGTGATCATTTGATTCGGTAACTCTTAAAGTATTCCAATTAGTTGAGGAAATAGAGGTTAATATAACTGGCGTACCATTTGTACAATCTGGAAGATTTGTAGTACACAGTGTGGTTATAATGGCGGCAGTTGTGGGAGAAGTTGTCCATACGGCAAACACATAATCCTTTGGTGCAAGGTCGGATGGCGTACCATTTGTTACAAGAGAGTCGGAGAAAACAAGACCATTTCCATATGTAAGATTTCCAGAAAATCCAAATTTTATTTCAATTGAGTAATTAGTATCTGGAATTTGGACATTTTTCATATAAAGATATGGAAAATAGTTTCCGTAAAGAGATGAGAGTCTAACATTCTCATTGTTAATACTCTCGATTACCCCATTTGGGTTAGGATTAGATTGCCAATGAACCAAATCAACATTTTGATCATTAAATTCTTCTAGAAAAACGTCTCCGCCAGCCAGGATCAAACTGGGATAGAAAAATGGAACAACAAACACCACACATAACAACAACAAACGAAAGAGGGCAGGCTTTCATTGTTAAACAATATTATTAATGCTATCCTCACATAAAGTGACTCAAAAATACATAGCAATAATAATTGTAACTTTTAATTCCGAAAAGTATATATCTAATTGCTTACGTTCAATAATTCATATTAACAATCTCCCAAATTCCTACAATCGTAGGATTATAGTAATTGATAATAATTCTCAAGACAAAACCGTAGATGAAATCAAAGATATAATCGTTCAGAATAAGAATATACAACTAGTGTGTAATAGCAAGAATTTGGGCTTTGCTAAGGCAGTAAATTTGGGAATAAAAATTGCCCAAAAGTCAGATTACTTTTTATTACTCAACCCAGACACCATCATGGGGCCAGACTCATTAATTAATTTAATTCGTTGTATTCAAAAAAATAAAGCAGGGATTGCAGGAGGAAGTACGTTAAACGAAGAGGGGTTCCAAAACGGTAGTTATTTTAGATTTCCAAATATATGGGTTGGGCTATTTGATCTTACCAATTTAAGGAAACTTCTATATTCAGACCATTGGCACAACTATTTTTATTATTTAGATAGCGATTCTTCAGGACTATCATGTTTTCCTGTCGATGTTGTTACGGGTGGGTATATGTTGATAACCAACAAAACGATACAAAAAATAGGTAATCTAGATCAAGGGTATTTTATGTATCTTGAAGACGTTGATTATTGTTTACGAGCAAAAAAAGCAGGAATTAAGATTTATCACTCAAATAAGTCAACAATAGTTCACTTTGCAGGGAGAAGCAGTGAAAACAAAGATAGAATTAGACACTTATCGTGGTTGTGGTCAAGGAAACTATATTATATAAAAAATCTCAACATCCTTGAAAACTTAATAATCCAACCTATATTTTTAGTAGATGATTTGTACATATTAGTGAAGTTGTTTTTAGACAAATGAAAAAAGTATTTATTGTTCGGGGGGCGTTTTTGAATCCGTTTGAGTTACAAAATTACTACCTTCTAGCGAAAAAAAACGAGGTCATCGCCATTTCCTCCAAACACCCCATCTCCGACAAAATCCAACTACCTCTAAAAAAACTTTGGTCACCAACGGATCTGCCCAACTTCCCCTTTAAATTTCCTATCCTCAACCGTCTCTTTACCGACGCCCACCGGCTCTATGGCCTAGACAAAGTCATCAAAGGGGCCGACATCGTGCATGTGGCCGAGACTTACTTTGGCTACACTCACCAGGCCATTATGGCCAAAAGGCGGGGAGTGGTCAAGCGAGTAATTAGTACAGTCTGGGAAATAATACCTCACAATAACGAAAGTTTGCGGGGCAGAAAACAGTACAAAAAACTGGCCCAAGAAAGTGTCGATCACTTCATTGCCGTTACTGAGATGGCCAAAGAAGCTCTCCTCCAAGAAGGAGTCTCCGAGACCAAGATCTCAGTTATTCCGGTAGGGGTCGATATTAAGCGGTTTAGTCCGGAACCAGGTCTGAGGAAAAAAAGAACCTTTAATATTCTCTGTGTCGCTCGCTTGGTACCCGAGAAGGGGATTGAAGACCTGGTCACCGCTTTTTTTAAAATCAAAGAAAAATATCCACAGGTTCATCTAACCCTAATCGGCAACGGTCCACTAGGTCACGATCTGGCCGGCTTTAAAAACATACATCTAAAAAAGAAGGTTCCCTACGGTCAGATACACACCGAGTATCAAAAAGCCGACCTCTTTTGTCTTCCCAGCAGATCCACTAGTACCTGGCAAGAGCAGTTTGGAGTTAGCCTGGTCGAGGCCCTGGCTAGCGGCCTGCCCATCGTCACCACTAGCACCGGTGCTATTCCCGAAGTTTGCGGCGAGGCGGCTCTCTACGGACGTGAAAGGTCACCCGAAACTCTCCAGACAAACCTCGAGAAACTAATTTATAATGAGGTCTTGAGGCAAAAAATGGCTCAAATCGCCAGAGCTAGAGCTTTGGCAAAATTTGATCATCTAAAAATAGCCAAGCAGATCCAAACCCTCTACCAAAAAGTATGTCGCTAAAGAAAAGTTTGATCAAAAATACCGGCTACAACCTTCTCGGCTACTTTTATCTTCTTCTGGCCAGTTTTTTCTCCATCTCCATTCTCTTAAATCATTTGGGTCGAGACGTCTTTGGTGTCTACATTCTTTTAGTTTCCTTTATTTCTATCGCCGCTGTATTTGATTTTGGTATTTCTAGCGCTGTGGTTAGGAAACTCTCCCTGCCTCAAACTACTCGTGACGACAAAATCAAAACCTGGAAAACCTCCTTTGCCATCTTTACCGTTTTTGCCCTCATCTTGTTCATTGGAACGATTGCCATTCTATCTTTTCTTACCCAAACAATGTCTATTTTTACTTATCTTGATCAAGTAACTATCAGCTGGTCCATCCTAATCCTGGCCATCATTATCTTTGTTAATCATATAAATACTCATTTTCTAAATCTGCCTCAAGCTGAACAACGATTTGATATTTTTAATATAAAAACTTTGTTAGTCGGTAGTGCCAACACTTTGATCTCCGCCTTTGTCTCTGGTTACTATCCAAACATTGCCTTTATCTTGTTTGTTCAACTGATTTTTCATCTCCTGACCTTTATATACATGCTTATTTACTCGCTCCGGGTTTTTTCAGGTTCAGATTTTACTCCGGCCTATGATAAACAAACGGGTCGAGAGCTTTTTTCCTTTGGCCTTAGGAATTTTATCGGTACTCTGGCCGGACAAGTGGAGAGTCAATTTAGCAACTTCATGCTAGGGGCCACGGTGTCTGCTCGAGCCATTACTTCTTTTAATATTCCTCAAAGTATTGTCGCTAAAGGTGCAGGAGTGATCTCTCAGTTTGCTCAAGCCTTTTTTCCTCTAAGTGCTTCGCTTTTAGAAAAAGATCGGATAAAAAAACTAAAGGCTTTAGTTCTGGGTGTCGAGGGGCTTGCTCTCCTAGGCGGTCTGGTGGCTGTCGCTTTGACCTTCATTATTGGTGAGCCATTTTTGCTGTGGTGGCTCAAAGACATCGTTGTGGTGGAAGCTGCTTACCCTGTTCTAAAAGTTCTCAGTTTTTATTTTTTATTGGTCTCCCTTACACCTGTCCCCACCGCCTTACTCCAGGGGTTAGACAAACCGCAAATTACTTCATTTTTTGCCGTCCTCACCGTCGTCCTGGAAATCGGTTTTGCTTTGGTGCTTATTCCCAGGCTTGGTCCTCTTGGAGCCGCATACTCCTTTCTACTGAGTGTCATTATTTCTATTCCTCCCTTCCTTATCACCACTTCCTATTTATTGACCAAAAAAATCACTGAGTATGAATAGTTATCTCTTTAATGGTCAAAAGTACGGTTGGGGACCAGGAGTGGCCACCTTAAATTCAGACAAGGCCGCTCTGCTCCAAAAATATGCTCAAGGTAAATGCTTAGATATTGGTTTTGGTAGTGGCCTATACACTCAGCACCTGCGGTCTCTCGGTCATCAAGTTCAAGGTGTAGACAATCAGGCGCTTTTTGTCCAAGCAGCCGCCAAAAAATATCCAGAGATTCCTTTCTTGTTGGGAGACATCCACCGCCTGCCATTTAAAAAAGGGGAGTTTCAAACCACCATTGCCTTTGATATTTTGGAGCACGTGGAGGACACCGTGGCCTTAAAGGAGATTTTTAGAGTGTCCAAACGGCTTATCTTCTCGGTCCCTATCAAAAATCAAGAGATCCTCTTGCACTATGGTCTTTCTCACTCTCATTACTTAGACAATACCCATTTAAGAGTTTACTCTCTAAAGAGCTTGCGAAAATTATTTGCTCCATTTTCCTGCAAAATTATTTTTCTAAAACCATCTCTTCCTTTGAGCCTTTCCGGTCTATTAATCGAAAGACTGTCCGGTCAAAATAAATTGCTTAAAGTTCTCCTCAAAATTATTTTGAAGCCTTTCTTGCCCGAGCCCCCGCTTTACTCCACCATTTTTGGTGTCCTTGAAAAACAATCTCTATCATGAAAATCGCCGTCTACTACGATATTCCTTTTGGGGGGGCACATGTGGCTATGGAGGAGATCATTTCACGCCTTCGGCAAAATCATCAGATCCATCTCTTTCATAATCTGCCGAAAACTGTTCATAATTTTCCCCCCCGGAGGTTGTGGATTGATTTAGAATCAATTTGTTTTCAGTGCTTTAAACAACGCCACCAAGCCTCAGAGATAGATGGTAATCACTTTGATTTGGTCTTCGTATCTCACGATCGTCATTTTCAAGCCCCCTGGATTCTAAGATTTCTTAAAACTCCCAGCGTCTTCCTTTGTCAAGAGCCCACTAGAGCCCTTTTCGAGGACTTTTTGTCCATTGATAAAAGCTGGCCGCTCTTTAATCGGATTTATGAAAGAGTCATTCGTTTCATTCGTCAAAAAATTGAAATTAAAAATGCCGGTTACGCCACTCGTCTTGTTTCAAACTCCCATTATTCATCGGGATCTATTCTAAGAGCCTATGGTCGCTCCGCCACTCCTGTATATATGGGTATCAATCCTCGCAGTTTCTTTCCGGCTAATTTAGTTCGTCAAAATCAAGTTCTGGTTGTGGGGAATCACGAGCCTCAAAAAGCTTTGTCTTTGGCCGTAGAAGTTGTCGCGTTGATAACACCCAAGTTACGCCCCAAACTGGTAATTGTCTCTCCCAGACACCGAAATAACCTGGAGCTAATTGAGTTAGCCAAGTCCAAAGGAGTCATCCTTGAGATTCAAGAGGGGATAAAAACACCAGATCTTTGTCGGTTATACAATCAATCAAAAGTTTTGCTGGCAGTGGCCCGTCTGGAACCCTTTGGTCTCTCGGTAGTCGAAAGTTTGGCTTGCGGTACTCCAGTGCTCGCAGTCGATGAAGGTGGATATCATGAAACCATCGTCACCGAGAAAAGTGGGCTTTTGGTCCGGCGAGACGCCTTAGCTCTTTCTGGGGCCTTGAAGAACTTGTTACTTCACCAGTCATTGAGGGACAAGATGGGCCTTTATGGAATTAAAGATGTTCATCACAGATTCCTGTGGGATACTACCGTTAGTAAAATAGAAAAAATATTTCATGAAATTATCTAAGATCGGTGCCATAGTTGTAAATTACAACAATCCCGGAGATACCAGGGAAACTTTGCTTTCACTGTGCAAATTTACTTCTCGAAAAAGTTTCCAGTTGGTTATTTATTTAGTAAATAATGGTTGTACCGATGATGAATCTAGCGGTTTAAAAAAGGATTTTCCTCAAATAATTCAGATCGATTCCAGCAAAAACCTCGGCTTCGCCGGCGGCAACAATCTTGGTCTCAAAAGAGCCTTTCGAGATGGCTGCACCCACTTCCTGTTACTAAATAATGATGCCACCATCATTTCTCCCAATTTTTTTGAAGAGCTGCTACTGTCTCCCTACGATCTTACGGCTCCCATCATCAAATACCGAATTGCCGGCAAAATAGTTCATGATTACGGTGGTCGAGTAGATTATCTTTTTGGTCGAAACACCCATCTCTCTTCACCAGCCAAAGCTGATTATTTCTCGGGAGCCTGCCTCTTTATGAACACAGCGGTTTATAAAAAACTTAAAGGTTTAGATGACTCTTACTTCCTATATTACGAAGACGTCGATTTATGTCTTCGGGCCCAACAAGCCGGCTTGACGGCTGGCTTGCTACCCGGTGTCCAGATATTTCATCACCTATCTTCTAGTGCTAATCAGCTAGGGTCCAAAAAAATTAAGATCCTGGCCCAAAGTCACCTGCGTTTTTGTCGACGCCATCTACCCCTCGTCAGCTTTCCTCTGTATATCCTTTTTAATTTATATTTAAACTGTAAAAGACTGCTCAAGTATTTGGAGTTTCAAAAGATAGAGCTACAGCACTCGTTCTATCCTCTTGCAAATCAAATATACTGCCTCATTCGCAAAATTCCAGAGATCCACTTGATCGGAGATAGCCATGTCTTGGCCTACAACTATAGCCACCCATTTATCACTCATCACCTTGGTGCGGCTACCGCCTACAATCTTTCCAATCCGCAATCCACCACCGGCTCATTTCAAAAACTCCAAAAAGTTCTTCAGAAAATTAATTCTCACCAATCAGTTATTATTTTTGAACTAGGAGAAATCGATTGTCGGCTTCATATTTATAAGTGCTATCGTCAAAACCAGCGACGTCAGACCATCAAGAAAATTATTACCGCCACGATCACTCGTTATTTAGAGGTCGTTCAGGCCACGGCCAGTCAGGGTTTTCGAGTTGCCGTTCTCAGTCCCGTCCCCACCGGTGTTGAGGATAATGTCTACCACCAGGAATTTTTTGCCGATTTTCCAATTCGCGATCAAATTACTTTCGCTTTTCATTCCCTACTCCAAAAAGAGGTAGAAAAACGGGGTCTAATTTATCTCAATTTGTACCCGTTAGTTTCCGCTCAAAGCGGTGGTATCAAGAAGGCTTTTCGGTCTGACAACGTCCACTTAAATCAAAAAGTAGTTTCTTTAACCCTCCAATTGTTAAAAGTTAAAAGACTATACCGACTATAATCATTTCATGATCACCGCCCCCACCAGATTTACCAAATTAGATGGCCTTCGAGGGGTCTTATCACTAATCGTGGCTCTCAATCATTCTTTTATGGTCGTGGTTATCCCTAGTTTTGCTAATGTTTGGCAACAAAATCCATTAGTTTTCCACGGACTAGAAAGCAAACTCCAACAACTTTTTATGCTCATAGGCAATGGGGGAGCCGCCGTAACTCTTTTCTTTCTCCTTTCCGGATTTGTTTTGGGCCAGTCACTTTCCAGAACAAAATTAAACTTCAAAGGCATACTGGCTTTTCTAGCAAAAAGAATTATCCGTCTTTACCCAGTCTACCTATTAATTGTTTTTTCCACCGCTATCTATATGAAGCTGGGATTTACCTATCAGACCTTCCCCTTTTCTTCAGCCTGGTTCAATTGGTGGATGAACTTTCAAATGGACTTTAAGGAGTTAGTTTTAAACATTTTGTTCACCCACGCCTATGTCGGAGGGGTTACTTGGACTCTCAGAGTGATTTTAATTACCTCATTTATTTTCCCGGTCTTTTATTCGCTAAACAAAAAAACCTCTGCTCTTGTTGATATATTGATAAGTATTTTTCTAATTTACCTAAGCTTTACTCTTTTAAATATCGAAGGGTTTAGAGATCTTCGCTATCTCTATATGTTTTATCTTGGACAAATGCTTCCCAAATTTCAAAAACAATTTTCTCTAGCTCCAAATAGGCTGATTTCTATCATTCTACCTTTTGCTACCCTACTGCTTTTGGGTTACCGATACTCCACCAACGAATACCAAGGCGGAGTGGTAGAAAGTATTATTTCGTTTTTTATCATCGGTATCGCTGCCTATAGTGAAAAAGTTAAAAGTCTTAACTTTTTAGATAGCAAGCTCCTACAATTTTATGGAAAAATTTCGTATAGTTTCTATCTCATCAACTTCTCGGTTCTATATGTGTTTTCTAGGCTTATGTTTCAGAAACTTCCCAATCTACCTTATCAAAAAGAATATTTATATATTCACCTCACTTTGTTTCTTCTCTCGGTACTAGTCACCACAGGCATTTCCCTTTTGGTCTACAAATATATTGAGACCCCCTCAAAGGACCTTGCCAACAATGTAGGCCACAAAATACTCGGAGAATGAAGCTAACCGTTGCCATCATTTCCCAAACTTCAAAACCAAACGAAATTCTTCTGAGATCAGTCGCCTTTGCCGACGAAATCATCATCATCATCGATTCTCCCGCTGTCTCCCTCCCAGGCGGGACTTCCACCTCGTCGTCTCCCGCCACGGCGGGACTCACTCCACCAACCAAAATCTTCCACCATCCTCTAAATAACGACTTCGCCGCCCAAAGAAACTTCGCCCTCCAAAAGGCCAAGTCAGACTGGGTCTTTTTTGTCGACGACGACGAGTATGTGGGGGCCGAGCTAGTTCGGGAAATTCAGGCCGTCATAAAATCTTCTACCCAGTCAGCGGGCTACCTAGTGCCTCGCCTGGATCTTGTTTTTCACCAGCCTCTCCACCATGGGGAAACCGGCCATCTCAGTCTACTGAGACTAGCCAGGCGCACGGCTGGAAAATTTTCTCGACCGGTTCACGAATTTTGGCGAGTTCGAGGTAGGGTGGGGGAGCTGTCTGTCCCTCTCTACCATCTTAAAGACCACTTTATCTCAGAGTTCCTTGGTCGGGTTTCCCGGTACGGTCAAATAGACTCAAAAGTCTTAAGCCGCGAAGGTAAGCCTTTTTCTTGGTTTCGTTTATTTATCTATCCCCCGGCCAAGTTTTTGAATAACTACTTTCTCAAGGCCGGCTTTCTAGATGGTACAGTCGGACTGTTCCAAGCTTATCTCATGGGCCTGCAGTCGTTATCCACCCGAATTTTTCAATGGTCAAACCAAAAATAACTTTTTTTGTTATTCTTCTTCCGCTAATTCTTCTGGTTATCTTAAACCTTTTCCTCGTTTTTACTCCCGAAATGGGCTTCGACGCGCTTTGGTATCATCTCACTCTTCCCAAACTCTGGCTCCTCAAACACCAGTGGTACTTTCCCGGCGGTCTGCTTTACTACTCAGCCATGCCCCGATTAGCCGAAACTCTGTTTACTCCTCTGGTCTGGCTTTCCGGTAGTCTCGGCCCCAAACTGCTTCAGTACCTGGCCGGTCTGGGTTCGGCTATTTTTATCTGGAAAACTTTATCCTTTCTCAAGCAGTCTTCTGTCCTGAAAATGGTGGGCGTCTCACTTTTTTATGCTACCTGGCTGGTCAGCTGGCAGTCGGGCAGTGCCTATGTTGATCTCATCAGAACTTTTTGGGAAACTTTGGCCCTCTACTACTTGGTGAAAGGATCGTGGAAACCGGCCGGTCTTTTTCTAGGGCTAGCTATTGGGACCAAGTGGCTCTCTTTGGGGTCTCTCGCCATCTATGCCGCGGCCTTTGGTCTACCGCTTATCTTACCTGCTTTACTAGTTTCTCTGCCGTGGTTCGGTCTCGCCTACTACTTTACCGGTAATCCCTTGTATCCACTTTTTAGTGGAGTCCTTAATCACTCATTTCTCGGTTTATGGATCGCTCTCAAGCATCTACTACTGGCCCCCTTTTACCTAACCTTTCCCTTTGATGACTTTCTTTCGCCTCTAGTGGGGATATTGTTTATTCTTTCTCTGCTCTCTCTTAGAAGTAAAAATCAAGTCGCTCGTCGAGTAGCCTGGGTCGCGGTTCTGGGATCTTTTTTTTCTCTGATTTTGGATCCTCCCTCCAGCCGTTTTCTTTTACCCTATCTTCCGGCTCTCGCTATTTCGGCCGTTCTTTGGGTAAGCTCACTTACTCAGCCAAAGTATCGCTCGCTCTTTATTCTGGTGGCTACTCTCTCAAGTATTGGTATCCTTGGTCTACGCTTACTGGCTATGTCCAAGTATCTGCCTCTTTTTATGGGCCGTCAGGACTCAACCTCTTTTTTGATAGCCAATGCTTATCGTCTGCCGGACACTTTTATTGACACCGACGGCTTTGTTCAATCTCTACCAGCCGACGCCAAAATTCTGGTAGACAAACTTCACAATCTCTACTATTTATCTCGCGACTACGATCACACCTCCTGGGTCACTACCCAAATGGGCTATGATTACTTAATTACCATAGGGGAGGACCCTCAAAAAGTAGCCGGCGAGCTAATCCATACCAATATTTTGGGAATTCAAATATATAAACTACTGTGATTTACCTACTTCTCATACTCTCTATCCTGGTTTGGCCTTTTGGCCAACTTCTAAACTTTTATCCGCCTGGCTTCCCGCTGACTCTCTACCCTCTAGATCTGCTTTGTCTTGTTCTCACTTTCTTTCTTTGGCTTTCACCCCACTCTCGTCGTCAGTCTCTCCGCGATCCTCTCTTCAAGCCTCTGGCGATTTTTCTTCTGATCGCCACTCTCTCCTTGGCGGTAAACCTCAGTCGAGCTGTCACGGTTGGCCTTTATCCCTCTCTTTTTTATCTCCTCCGTCTCTTTATCTACCCCTCGGTCTACTTTTCGGCCAAACTCTTTCCTGGAAAAAAAATCACTCCCTATCTTTGGCTGTCACTTATCTTTTTTTCTTCACTCGGACTTCTTCAATATCTTTTTCTACCCGATCTTCGCTTTCTTAAGTACTTAGGCTTTGACGATCACTACTATCGTTTAATCGGCTCCTTTTTCGACCCCAATTTTTCCGGAGCTATCTTGGCCGGTGTCTCGCTAGTCTTGGTATCTCTTAGCCAGTGGCTCCTGGCTCTACTGCCTATACTACTTCTGGCACTGACCTTTTCTCGGGCTTCGTACTTGGTTTTTTTTCTGGGACTCATTTACCTGATCGCGGTGCGCAAGCAATGGTCGCTACTCGTCTTTATCTTTTTGCTGATGGGCCTAATCGCTATCGCTCCCAAGCCTTTTGGTGAAGGGGTAAACTTATTTAGAACTTTCTCTATTTACTCCAGGCTGGAGAGCTGGCAAACCGGCCTGAATCTACTTCTCCAAAAACCTCTTTTGGGCTGGGGCTACAACACTCTTCGTTCCGCTACTGGGGCTAGATTTCAGATAGACAACAGCTATCTCTACCTGGCGGCCACCACCGGCCTTCTCGGCTTACTAGCCTTTCTTAATCTTCTGCGACAGCTTCTAGCTTTTGTCCGGCCAGTACCCCAAAAGCTATTCTTACTGGCTCTATTGGCTCACAGCTTATTCAACAACACTCTTCTCTACATCTGGATCTACTTTGCCTTTTGGCTGGTTCTGGCGACCGCAGTTAAGGGGTATAAAGAACCTTAATCGTTTTCTCGTCCATATTCCCCGCCTTATCAGTGGCCACTACTTTGATTTCGTTATCTCCGCTAGCCAGCTGATATCGATGAGTAAATTTACCATCCTTATCCACCGTCAAAAATGAGTTGTTCACCACTGCTTGGACTTCCGACTTGCTTACTTCTCCGCTAATATCAATCACTTGGCTATTCTTGCCAAAAAACTCCGAACCGTCTCTCGGATGGATCACAGTTATCTCAAGCGGTTCGTTGTCAAAGGTTACTAGCTTCACCTCGGAGGCACTGGAGTTACCCGCCGCATCTGTGGCTTTGACATACACACGATTGGATCCTTGGGACAAGAGGGCCTGCATTGAGAAAAATCCGTTTTCCAAGGCCACATCCGATCGAGATACCGTGTCGTTTACCAGTAGCTCTAGTCCGGCCCCAGTCTCGGTGTAGCCCTCCACTAGTAGACTAGCATTGTTTGTCGCCTCCGGCAGAGCCGACAAAACCGGTGACTGCGGGGGAATGATATCTTCATCTTGGGTCGCCCTGATGGTCCCTTTTCCAGCTATCACCTCCATCAAAAAGGGGACTCCCCACTTGAACATAATGACCACGAAGATTATCGAAAGTAATATATAAAATCGGGACAAGTTTCTTTCTTTGTTTAGTCTGTATCTTCCTGCCATAATCTATTCTAATACAAAAAAGTTGTTTCATAGTCTAAAATAACCCCATTGCGGGTATAGTTCAGTGGTAGAATGACTGCTTCACCGCCGACAGCAAGCAGTCAGGCGGTCCCGCCTAGCTACTATGTTGCTGGCGGGCCAAGATCTATGTATTACACATATATTTTAGAAATGTTAGATTCAAGAGGCAATGTTGAGTATTACGTCGGTTTTACGCGAAATCTAAAACAAAGAATTGAAGATCACCAATCAAAATCAACCAAGACAACTAAAAATACTCGGATTAAGTTAATTTACTACGAAGCCTGTTTGTCTGAAACGGATGCAAGAAAACGGGAATTGTCGTTAAAAACAGGTTTTGGTAGAGCTTATCTCAAGAATAGGTTAAAATCCTATTTGCAAGCGGGATTAGTACATCGGTAGTATGCAACCTTCCCAAGGTTGAGAGGCCGGTCCGATTCCGGTATCCCGCTCCATATCGGACTGCATTTGCAAAAATGCCTTTTTAGTCCGATCTATAGAGCTATTTTCAGGTTCGAGCCACTCATTTTTCTTAATTACGCTTTTTTCAGTCTCTTTGATATATACAAATGCGTTTTTGGCGTTGATTCGGACTATTCTGTCTTTCAACTCTAGGTTCGAGCCAAGTATCCTCAGAACCATCCTTTTTGCTTCAGTGTCGTAAGAATGGAAGATTTTGGTAACATTTGCTAGGAAAGCCAACACCTCTTCCATCACCTCCGTCCAATTGGTAAGTCCATCGCCTGCGATACTATCTTTTGTCTGTTTTTCCTCAACTAACAAGCGGCTTTTTTCTTTTTTATACTCGTCATCACTTATTAAACCTTCTATCTTCATTCCATATAGATTTTTCTTTTCAACAAGAATGGAATCTAGGCGTTTTGTTAATTTGCTCTTTTGCCCACGCTCAAATTCAAATTCTCGTTCATTTCTTCGCCTCAGGTTTTTTCTTACCCATGCTACAAAGGCGGGCTTGATCTCTAGACTGCCAATAAAGGCGATAACCTGTTTTTCAACTTCGATTGCATTCAGATAGGGTTGACTACACGGTCCCTTTTTCTTAACACATCTGGCATAAATGAAAGTTTGCGAGTTGCCATTTTTATATTTCTTTGTTTTACGGTCACAGGTAATTGCAGATCCGCATTCTCCGCATCTTAATGTCTTCATGAAATAAAAATCATTCGTGAACTGATGAATTTTGGCTCTGCCGTCGATGATGTCCTGAACTCTGTAATATTCATCTAAAGTTACCATTGGGGTATGCCTGCCATTGAAGCGTTCTCCGTTGTAATCAAAAAGACCTGCATAAAACACATTCCTAAAAAACCTAAATGCTTCCGTTCTGCTGACTGGTTTCCCTGTTCTTTTACTTTTCAATCCTAAGGCAGTGATTTTTTCTAAAGAACTTTCAACGGTCTCATTTCCTGTTAGCATGAATTCCCACCATGAACGGCACAAGTTAAATCTGTCCGGATCCGGAAGCACTTCTTTTTGCCCCTTTGGTTTAATGGGATCATTTAAATAACCTAACGGAGCCGAGCCAGGCCTCCACCCATTTCGTACTTTTGTGTTCATCCCTCTTTTTACATTGTCAGAAAGATCTTTACTGAACTTTGTAGCCATACCGAATTCGATAAAAAGGAAGGTAGAGTTATTTCGATCGTAATCCATTGTCGGCGTAACGATCAACATTCCGTTATAGTCGACGTGATCGATCAGAGTACCGCCTTCTTTTGCGTTTCGGCATAGTCGATCGGCCTTCCAGCAAAGAATGTGCTTTACTTCTCCCTTGGAGACTCTTTCAACCATGGCTGTAAATTCCGGACGATGATCCGGACGCTTAGCTGATCTGCTTTCTTTATAGACACCCAGCACTGCAAATCCCTTGTCCTTGGCCAATTCTTTGCAGGTACGTTCCTGATCATCAAGGGAGAGAATTTGTCGGTCTTTATCCTCGGAAGATTTTCTACAGTATATAAAACAAGTATTCATGTTATTTTAACCACCTAGTAAGATTATTCTTACTTCTGGATTGTGTTGATGTTAACTCTGTTGCGTTTGTTTGCAAGTGATTTTTCGATTAGGGTGTCGACCAATAACAATAATGCAGTTGCCTGCTCAAATGCCTGTTCATCAGTTAGCCTAACCCCGTACTCTTTTAGGGCTATTTCCTTAAATTCATCAAGTTCCTCTCGCGTTACAAGAGAGTTTATAAGTATGAGGGTGTTATCGTTATTTGTTGTATTCTGAGCAGCAATTTCTGTCATCTTTATAACCAAAGGTACAGAAACTGTTGATTTACCTCAATAAACTTTGTGAGTAAGTTTGTCCACTTATGTAAATTAGTAGGAAGCTTGTGTACGTTACTGATCAATTACCCCGAATTTGCTATTATAAAAATATGCCGACATTTTTTCGACAGGAGAAAAAACAGCCATTTATGTATTCAGCGATAGAGACTCGTAGAAGTAAACCAAACTATTCTGGTTGGGTTATCGGAGGTGTTTTACTCGCAGGTTTGTTACTCGGGCTGTACCTGATTTTTACCTAGCGGCATTGACTCTGGGCGGTGAGTTTGGTATATTAACAGTACCGAATGACCTTTGTGGTGAAGGTACCTTACTTTTAGGGAACTGTTGACACTAGAAATAGTGATTCAGCTTAGCCACAGAGGTCGCTTTTGTTTAGTAGGGTTTCCACAAGTCTTCTTCTCTCTTCTTGATCATCTTATAAAACGAGTCGTCTTTTTTGTTGTATTTTCTATAAATTGCACCACAGACCATGTCGGCTAACTGCAGCAGGTTGTTGCTTTTGGAGTCTTTGTGCCGGATTTCCCCGATTAACTTATTCATATCAGTGTTTAATTTTTTCTTTAAGTACCGATTGAATTTCTGAATGAAGGCTTTTGACTGAGCCGTTCTATCAACGAAAAGCGAAGCGTTCTTAACCCGACCCTGAGCTCTGAGGAATAATTGGTCTGTTACTAGCATGTATAAGCTTTCTTCCGGATTGCTTGGTTCACGCTGTGCCAGTTTTTCTTTGTCGATAACTATCGTTCGATATCGGAAGTCATATTTTGAGAGTTTGCTGAGAAACACCGTCTTATACTTATTCGATGTGCCGGTGCTAAATTTGAACTCTTTGTTCTCAGGAAATTTAAGTTCCCTTTGTAACTCGTTAATCGCCTCATTTGCCTCGGCTGCGCTTTCGAGGTTGTCAAAAATAACAATCGTTAATACAAAATACCTACTGGAGGCAGTCTTCAGTTTGAATCCGGTGTCCCCGGACTCATCCATAAAAATGAGC
>JAGVOE010000059.1 GCA_020052895.1 Candidatus Woesebacteria bacterium | reverse complement strand
GCTCACCAGTGCCAAAGTCTCCGCCGCCTATCGCAACTATCAAAAAGTTTCCAGTACAATTTACTCGCCAGCCGAGGGCCTTGTAAACAATCTAGTACTAGCCCCCGGGGTAGTCCTAGCTAACTCAAGCTCCTCGACTATCACTGTCAGTACCGGTACCGACTCACAAACAAACTCTTCTTCGGTCTCGTCCCAAAAAATCGGCGCCATAAAAAATCCGGCTGGCCAGTATCAAGCTACTATCAGTCTCACTGAAGTTGATGTAACCAAAGTTCAATCTGGTCAAAAGGTAACATTGACATTAGATGCTTTTCCGGAGGTAACTCTGACAGGAGTTGTCTTGGCGATCAATACTAGTGGTAGCGTTAGTTCCGGTGTTACCTCTTACTCGGCTTCCCTCCTCATTGACAAAACCGATCTAAATATTTATACCAACATGGCCGTCAATGCCAAAATTATCACCGACGTCAAGGATGATGTTCTTTTGGTGCCCTCATCGGCAGTTCAGTCTACAGGTGGCACCAAATCAATCCGCCTCCTGATCTCGGGTAAGCTCACTAGCACCCCCGTTGAAGTGGGTAGCTCAAACGATACTCAAACAGAAATAATTTCCGGAGTCAACGAAGGTGACTCTGTCGTTACCAGTGTTATCAACAATACCAAGACCACCACTTCTACCACTGCCTCTCCCTTCGGTAGTCTCGGTGGTGCTAGCGGAGGAGCTCGTAACTTTGTCGGTAGATAGTATGATTACTCCCATTATCATTGCCGATCACTTATCTAAGGTATATCAGACAGAAGCTTTTGAGACAGTTGCTTTAGCCGATGTTTCTTTCACCATCAACAAGGGAGAGTTTGTCGCTATTATGGGGCCATCAGGCTCCGGTAAGTCGACTCTAATGCATATTTTAGGAGCCCTAGATCAGCCGACTAAAGGGAAATATGTCCTCGATGGTAAAAATATTGAAACTCTCTCTGACGATGAGCTGGCCGATATTAGAAATCGTCAAATTGGTTTTGTTTTTCAGGCCTTTAACTTACTGCCTCGCACTACTACTTTAAAAAATGTCATGCTCCCTATGGCTTATGCCGGTATTCCCAAGGAAAAAAGAGTTGCTTTGGCTACCAAATATTTAAAAATGGTTGGTCTGGGGGATCGTTTAAATCACACTTCCAATCAAATCTCGGGTGGTCAACAGCAGCGAGTGGCCATTGCTCGGGCTCTTTCTCTCGATCCGGCCATTATCTTGGCCGATGAGCCTACCGGTAACATCGCTACCGCCCAAGCAGAGGAAATTATGTCTCTCTTTAAAGATATCAATGACAAAGGTCATACCATTGTTATGATCACTCACGAGCCGGACATTGCTCAGCACGCTCGTCGTATTATCACTATGCGCGACGGTCAAATTATCAGCGACCGTAAAAACTCCGGTCAGGTGAAATTTACTCACTCTCATCAATAATATGGAAATCAGAGAAATTATCAGCGAAAGCCTCAGCAGTCTGACTTTAAACAAGATGCGGACCGGCCTGGCTATACTCGGTATCGTCATCGGTATCGGGAGCGTTATCGCCCTTATCTCTCTAGGCCAAGCTACTCAAGCTTCTATCTCGGCTCGTATCGAGTCTCTAGGCTCCAATTTATTAACCATCAATCCCGGATCTTCTAGCCAAGGTAGCGTCAGGGGTGGTGCCGGCAGCCGTACCACTCTTACTTTGGAAGATGCCACAGCCATCGCTACTTCTCCGGAAATTACCTCGGTTAAAACCGTCTCCCCGGAGTACTCAGGCAGATCTCAAGTCGTTACCGGTTCAAATAATACCAACACCCAGATTATTGGCTCCACACCGGCGTATACCGAAGTCCACAAACTAGAAATCGCCTCGGGTAACTTTATTACTCCAAATGACGTCGACTCCATGAACAAAGTGGCCGTCCTCGGGCCGCAAGTGGTGACTGACTTATTTGGGGAAGGTATCGATCCACTTGGTCAAACTCTTCGGATCTCTGGCCATACCTTTACCGTGATTGGTACCACCATGGCCAAAGGTGGGTCAGGCTTCGGCAACCAAGACGACATGGTTTATGTCCCCGTTACTACTGCCCAAAAGCAACTCTTTGGGGTAAAGCACTTAAGCTCTATCGCCCTAGAAGCCAAAACGGCCGACTTAATGATTACCGCCCAAAACGAAGTCGGCTATTTTCTGCTGGCTCGCCACAAGCTCAGCGACCCTACTCAAGCCGACTTTTCTATCTTTTCTCAGCAAGATATCTTAAACACCGCTTCTGCCACCACTAGTACCTTTACCACTCTTCTTTCCGGCGTCGCGGCCATCTCTCTTTTGGTTGGAGGTATCGGCATCATGAATATTATGCTGGTCACCGTCACCGAAAGAATTCGAGAGATTGGTCTCAGAAAAGCTTTGGGCGCCAAAAAGAAAACCATTATCACTCAGTTTTTAGCCGAGGCTATTATCCTTACCTTTGTCGGTGGTTTTATCGGTATCTTTCTCGGCATCTTGACTTCCTACCTTATCTCAGTCATGACTAGTTCTCTGTTTATCATTTCTCCGATCTCCGTTCTTCTGGCTTTCGCCGTCTCAGTAGTTATTGGAATCATCTTCGGCTGGTATCCGGCTCAAAAAGCGGCGGAGCTTCAGCCCATCGAAGCCCTGCGCTACGAATAGCTCTTTCGATTAATAATTTATAAAAATAAAAATGAAAAACAAAAATTTTCTGACCGGTTTAGTTCTCTTGACTGTGGCCGCTTTGGGCTTCTTCAGTGGTCTTAAATACCAACAAACCAAGACCCCAGCTACGTTCGGCAATCGAGCTCAGTTTGCCCCCAATGGTTCTCGGGCGGGGAGTGGTGGTGCTTTGGGTAACCGAGCTGGTGGCCAGATGATCGGCGAGGTTATTAGTCATGATGATCACTCCTTGACTGTCAAGCTTCAGGACGGCAGTTCCAAGATTGTCTTACTGGGCACCAATACCTCGATTATTAAGCCAAGTCAGGCTAGTGTTACTGATTTGTTGGTAGGGACCAGAGTGGCTGTCTTCGGTCAGACCAACAGTGACGGCAGTGTCACCGCTCAAAATATCCAGCTCAACCCTCAGGAAAGAGTAGCTACGCCCAGTTCTTCACCCCGCAACAAATAGGTTGACAAGACCCATAGCACTGTGCTATATTACTTTTTGCCAATTTGGCAACACGATATGGAAAACACCATTATCTATCAAACTATTATTCTTCTAGTGCGCCTACCACTAGAGCTTCGCGGTACTTATGTGCCTCGGTTTTTGCGTCTATCATAAAATAAATTAACTTGATTTACTCAAACGCCGCAGCATATGCGGCGTTTTATTGCGTCTATAATGAATAAAATTGCTCATTTTCAGACATGAAAAAATCTACTGCCCATCATCAGGTCCTTCTTTGTCGCCCCAATCACTTTCGGGTCGACTATCAAATCAATCCTTGGATGCAAGTAGGTTCCGTAGATCCTCAAAAAGCTCTAGCCCAGTGGAATAATTTAGTCTCTCAATATCAAAAACTAGGCCTGGAAGTAGAGATTATCGAGCAAAATGAAAAATATCCCGACATGGTTTTTGCCGCCGACCAAGGTCTCTTACTCGGTGACCGAAGCATCTTACTGAGTAATTTCAAACATCCAGAAAGAAGAGGGGAGGGCGAGTTCTATCACAATTGGTATCTGGATCATGGATACAAGGTGACTCCTCTAACTCAAGATTTATATCTTGAAGGTGGTGGCGAGCTCCAGCGCTGGCGAAACTATTTAATTATCGGCCTCGGTTTTAGAACTGATCTTCGCTCAGCTCAAAAAATCGCCAAGGTTTTTGACAAAGAAGTTCTCTATCTAGAGCTAGACAAACAGCAGTTTTATCACCTAGATACCTGTCTAATGGCTCTCAACAAAGATGTTGTTTTTTATCACCGCGAGGCTTTTTCAGCCAGCTCAGTTCGTGAATTGCAGTCCAAAGTTCCTCATCTCATCGAGATTGACGATACCGAAGTAGCCAACTTCGCGGCCAACAGTGTGGTAGTGGGCTCCACTGTGGTTATGCAAGAAGGCAATTCTCATCTGGCTCGTCAGGTAGAAGGTTTTGGCTATCGGGTGGTCACTGTCGACGTCCGTGAGTTTATGAAAGCGGGCGGCGGCGTTCACTGTCTTACGGGTGATCTCGGTGGCTTGACTCAGTCCGACTCGGCTAGCCAAAAGCAAAGGCAATAAGTAGTATCATCAAATATTTATTATATGCTAGTCTTAATCAATGCCTAGAGATCTACACGGACTATTTTCACCCCAATCAGTGGCCGTCATCGGAGCTTCTAGCTCGGCCGAAAAAGTGGGGGCCATTGTTCTCCAAAACATTCTCGACTCCGGCTTTGGTGGTCCGGTCTATCCGGTCAATCCCAAAGAAACCGAGCTCGCCGGCCTAAAGTGCTATCCAGATCTTGGCTCTCTGCCGACAGTTCCGGACTTGGCTGTCTTTGCCATTCCTTCAGTAGCCGTCATTGCCGTCTTGGAACAGGTGGGTCAAAAAGGAATCAAGAATGTCGTTATCTTTTCCGCCGGCTTCAAGGAGCTTGGTCAGGAAGGCGAACAGCTCCAAAATCAGCTGGAAGTCGTGGCTCAGAAGTATGAGATCAATCTCCTAGGCCCCAACTGTCTCGGTTTTGCCAACAATCGTCTCCCCATCAATGTCACCTTTGGCCAAGTGGTCAAAGACCTCGGCAATCTGAGAATTATTACTCAGTCCGGTGCCATCGCCGCCAGCCTTTTTGACTGGTGTCAGACTACCAAGCTGGGCTTTAGTGAGTTCGTCACCATCGGTAACAAAGCCGTTATCTCCGAAAACGATATCTTAGAGTACTGGTCCACTCTTCCTGTGAGTCTCCTTAACGAACCTGGTCTGTCTACCGTCTCACCCATTGGTCTTTACTTAGAGTCCATCGCCGGCGGAACTGAGTTTGTCAAAATCGCCACCCAGATATCCAAGACCACCCCCATCTTTGCTCTTAAGCCGGGAAAATCTAAGGCCGCCATCTCGGCCATGCACTCTCACACCGGCGCTATTGCCGGCGAAGACAACGTTCTCGAGGCCGCTTTCAAGCAAGCCGGTATCATTCGTTGTCAGGAAATGGGTGAGTTTTTCGATCTGGCTCGCGCTTTTGCTTGGGAAAACGTGCCCCAAGGCCCCCGAGTGGCCGTTGTTTCCAATGCCGGTGGGCCGGCCGTCCTCAGTACCGACACTATTCATAAACTGGGTTTACAAATGGCTCAGTTTAGTCAGAAGACCCAGCACAAATTTTCCACCTTCATGCCCAGAATGGCCAGCTTCTTAAATCCGGTCGACGTTCTGGGTGATGCTCTAGCCGATCGCTTTGGTCAGGCTCTCGAGGATGTTCTGCAGGAGCCCACCGTCGACGCGGCTATCGTTATTCTCACTCCCCAGCTCATGACTCAGATCGAAAAAACCGCTCAAATTATCGGCCAGTTATCGGCCAAGTATCCTCAGCCCATTCTCTGCTCTTTTATCGGCGGTGGACTGGTTGCCTCGGGTGAAAAAATATTAAATCAATATAAAATTCCCTCGTTTGCTTTTCCGGAAATGGCGATCAAAACTTTATCCCTTATGTGGCAATGGCAAAACTGGCGCCAAAACCAAATCCAAAGCACTTCTTCTCCGACACCCACCATAAATATAAACCTCGACCCTCTTAGAGATCTTTTATCCACGGCCCGGAGCCGTCACCAGCCGAGTCTTGACAATCTTTCTGCCAATCAAGTCTTGGTCACCGCCGGTATTTCTACCCCGCCCACTCAGCTGGTTTCCAGTCTGGAGCAAGCCGAGCAGTTTGGCCAGTCGT
>JAGVOE010000009.1 GCA_020052895.1 Candidatus Woesebacteria bacterium | reverse complement strand
TAGAGGCGTAGTTTTCTTTTCGCTCATTCTCACTCCTTTTATTGTGAAAGAACAGATTATTGGTTATGGGGTATTGTACCACTAGGACTTGGCGATGGCTAGGAAGGCTTCTTGAGGCACGGAGACGCGGCCGAACTGCTTCATGCGAGCCTTACCTTTTTTCTGTTTTTTGAGAAGCTTGAGATTGCGGGTAAAGTCGCCACCGTGAAGCTTGGAGTCGACATCTTTACGATAAGCTTTGATGGTTTCACGAGAGATAATCTGGCCACCAATAGTGACTTGGATAGGAATTTCAAACTGCTGACGAGGAATGGCTTCTTTGAGCTTTTCGGCCATTTTTTTGCCTTTGGCATAAGCTTTTTGCTTAACAGTAATGACACTCATGGGAGCAAAAATCTCATGATTGAGAAGAACTTCTAGCTTGACGAGCTCTGCTTTTTGCCAGCCGGCTAGCTCGTAATCTAAAGAGCCAAAACCTTGAGTAACACTTTTGAGACTGTCGTGAAGAGCGGTGATGACTTCGATGAGGGGTAATAAATACTCAATCTCAACTAATTCATCGAGATATGAAACGTTGATCAAGTCACCCCGAAGGTCTTGGCAGAGTTCCATGACGGCACCGACATAGGGAGAAGTCACCACGATGTTGACAGCGGCAATGGGCTCAAAACCTTCGGCGATAAGAACCGGATCTGGAAAATCAGCTGCCGAACTAAAGATTTTTTCGTCACCATGGCGAAGGCGCACCTTGTACTCGACCGAGGGGGAGACAGAGATGACAGGCAGATTAAATTCGCGCTCTAGCCTCTCCCCTACCACTTCGGCGTGAAGCATGCCGAGGAAACCTACCTTGACACCTTGACCTAAAATGGGAGAGTTAATGCCTTGAGTGGTAAGTGAAGAGTCATTTAACTTTAGTTTTTCCAGCGCATCAATTAAATCACGATACTGAGATCCTTCGGCCGGATAAAGATCCAGGAAAACGTTGGGGTGAATTTTTCTAAATCCAGGAATAGGGGTGACTAATTTACTTTGAGTAGCCAAGCAGAGGGTGTCTCCGACCAAGACGCGCCGAATGTCTTTGATGCCGGTGATGATGTAGCCGACATTGCCGGTGGTAAGAGTTTTCTGGGGAGTTCGGCCGGGAGAAAAAATGCCAATCTCAGAGCTGACGAGAGACTGGCCGGAGCTGAGAAATTCCAGTTTATCGCCGGTATGGAGATCGCCGGAAATTATTTTGACAAAGGCAATGACGCCGAGATGGGTGTCGAAGGTGGAGTTGAAGACTAGGGCCTGGAATAACGGAGAGTTGTTGGTTGTTGGTGCGAGGTTCCTGGTGCGTGGGGAAGGTAGGTTGGAGATGATGTGGTCTAATAAATTTTCAACACCTTCTCCGGTTTTGGCAGAGATGAGAAATGGCTCGGTAGTGATGTTTAAAAGCTGTTTAATTTGACGCGTGGCGGCGGGGACATCAGCGAGAGGGGCATCGATCTTGTTGACAACTGGAATTATAGTAAGCCCGAGATTCTTGGCTAGACGAAGATTGGCCACCGTCTGAGCTTGAACTCCTTTGGTGGCATCTACTAGTAGTAGAGCGCCTTCGCAAGCTTGCAGAGCCCGTTCAACTTCATAGTTAAAGTCGACGTGCCCAGGGGTATCAATCAAATTGAGAGTAAAACCTTTGTACATCATAGCCACCGGAGCTAGCTTGATAGTGATCCCCCGCTCTCTTTCAATCGGATTGGTGTCTAGAAGTTGGGGGGTAATTTTGTCAGACTGGACGGTGCCGGTAATTTCCAGCATGCGATCAGCCAAGGTAGACTTACCGGCGTCGATGTGGGCAATGATCGAAAAGTTTCGAGTTGAGTTGGACATAGTTAAATACTGGTGGGAGTAGTTTCAAGAACCTCGTCGCTACTGGCCAGTATTTTACGCCAATTACCAATCTTTTTCATGATGTCTATGACGTCCCGCAGTTCTTCAATACCAAACAACCAGCAAAAGAGGAGATAGACACTGAAACCAACACCGCTAACGGTGAGAGTAAGAATAATAAGAGGGACTGTCCGAGTGGTGTCGAAAATAAGCTGGTCGAGGAGACGCATGGGTAACCAGAGAGAGAAGCCGGTAAACAGACTGACAATAAACATCTTGATGATACGGAGAGAGATGCCGAGAGAGCCCACTTTAGATCGAACAGCCCAGTAAGAAAGAACAAAGTCGAGCAGATTACCGAGAGAAAGAGCTAGAGTGATACCAGCGACGGACTTTTCAGTGATAAGACCAAATAAATAAGCCAAACCAACAAAAGTAACCATGGTGATCGAGCCGATGATGAGAGGGGTTTTGGTATCCTTTAGAGCGTGAAGAGCCCGAGTAAGAGAGTTGGTGACAGCCTGAGGAGCGATTGAGATACTGAGAAAAGCCAAAGCTTTACCGGTGAGTAGAGTGGCTTCCCAAGGAAAGTTTTTGGCACCAAAGGCAAGACGAACCAGGGGAATGCGTAGAACCAAGACTAGGACACTGGCGGGAAGAGCAAAAAAGAAGATCTGCAAAATAGCTTTGGAGAGAGTGGACTTAAAGCGGGTCTTGTCGGCGGAAAGGGCTTCTTTGGCCAGAGAAGGAAAAGAGGCTTGGCTAAGAGAGACTCCAAAAAGGGAGATAGGTAAAACATAAAGTTGACGGGAAAAATTGAAGATGGAGAGCGAGCCAGCGGCCAGGAGAGAGGTGAGATTGACAGCCACCCAGCGCTCAATTTGGTCTAGACCAAGGGCTAGAGCTCTAGGAGGCATAAGACGGATCATGGATAAGACACCGGGGTGGCGAGGCTGCCAGTGGATCTTGGGCCAGTAGCCAAGAGAGCGGGCGGTGGGCAGCTGAACGGCCATGTGGAGAAAGGCACCGATAACGACTCCTATAGCGGCGGAGTAAATACCAAAACGTGAAGAGAAAAAGATGATTCCCAAAATAGTTCCCAGATTGTAAAGAAGTGGAGCAATGGCGGGAATGAGAAAGCGGCGCTCCGACTGGAGAACTCCAGTAAGAAAAGCGGAGACAGCAAAAAGCATCTGAGCTACCGACATCATTCTAATCAGATTGGCCATGAGATCGAGCTTGTCTGGAGAGAAGTGAGCTAACAGACCAGCCAAAGGACGCGCTAAGATGACGATAACCAAAGAAACGAGAAATAAGACCGAGCCGACAGCGGTCAGAGCGGCGTTAGCCAGATCGTGAGCTTCTTCTTTGGTTTTTTCAAAATATTCTTGATAGACTGGAATAAAGGCGGCGGAGACGGCTCCGACGACGAGAAGCTGAAAAATGGTGTCTGGAATGACAAAAGCCGCGAAGTAAACGTCGAGATCGGCTTCCATGCCACCAAAAAAGCGGGCGGCCAGAAGGTGATTTTTGATGAGACCCAGTATGGCTGAGCCGAGATAAGAGACGGCGATGATAGCCGCTGCCGAGAGAATACTACTACTTTTTCGATTGAAAAATTCTTGAGATTTAGAGATTATCTTGTTTACCACTCAACTATTTTAGTTCAGATGAGTCCGATGTGCCAGATGCAGGAGAGCGTGATAAAATAGTCGCATGCCTATAACCAAATCTGCAATCAAAAAACTTAGGGCCGACAAAAAGAAAGCCATCTTTAACAAAGCCACCAAGACCAAAGCCAAGACAGCGATGGATAACTTTAAGGAACTGCTTTCTTTGGAGTCTCTAAGCAAAGCTTTTTCGGCAGTAGATAAAGCGGCCAAAAAAGGTGTCATTAAAAAAGGTAAAGCCAATAGGATAAAGTCTCGCTTGTCTAAGAAGGTAAAATAGACATTTCTTTGTGTTTGGGAGTTCCATTTGATACACTGAAAGTGTGGCTGCCCAGCAAGGAGTTTTTCAGATTAATTTAATACCGAAAGATAGTTTTGAGTTTTCCACTGTAGGAAAGGTCTTGTTGTGGGCCACGACGACAGGAAGGGTTTTGGTGGTGCTGACTGAGTTTGTGGTACTACTAGCCTTTGGATCGAGATTTTATTTTGATAAAAAAATAAATGACTTGTCGGAGGTGGTAGACCAAAAACAGGTTCAAATAGAGACCTTTGCGGAAACCGAAAAATTGATGAGAAAGATACTGGCCAAACAAACGCCGATTAGCGATTATCTATCCGAGAACATCACCTTTGGCCAAAAATATGATGGTCTAACTAAGTTAGTTCCGAGTGGAGTTCACTTTGAAAAGCTATCTATCGATGGAAACGGTATCGGCATGGTGGGTGAGTCCACTTCAGAGCTGGGGTTTGCCCAGCTTTTGAAGAGCTTAAAGAAGATGGAAGGGGTATCGCACTTATCGATGAAAGAGACTAGCTTTGACCAGACATCAGGAGCAGTCAAATTTAATATCCAAGCTACTTTTAAATAATGGCACTACTAAGCAACGAAAAATACTCACTTTATTACCAGAAAATTGGTTTAATTTATCAAAGACCTGAAATAAAAGCTTCTCTGGAAATTATTTTGTCGGTATTTGTAGTGACAGGCCTCATTTTGGCAGCCATTAGACCGACACTGACCAATATTGCTGCTTTACAAAAAAGAATCGATGATCTCGAGTCGGTGGACAAAAAAGCGGACAATAAGATCGCTCAAGTCTTTAATTCCCAAAATCAGCTGAGCACCTTCCAAGATAAACTGAGATTATTCGACGAAGCGGTACCGGATAAGTTTTCTTACTATAATATGGCTGGGAGAATTGAGTCTTTGGCCAGAAAGAGAGGCTTAACAGTGCAGACCGTTTCTATGCCAGGAATTAAATTGTTTGGAAAAGGAAAAGGGGTGGGAGAGTGGTCGACAAAGACTCTGACCAAAAACGCCAATAAAATTATTAAATCCAGCATCTCTTTTGCGGTCTCCGGAGACCCTGAAACGGTGAGAGTTTTTTTGGAGGAGGTGGAAAACATGGATAGATTGGCTCAACTAGAAAGCGTGGTGATGTCGACGGAAATTGGTCAAGCCAATAGAGCTTTGAGCCTAAGAGTGACGGCAGAAATATCTTTTTACTTCTACATTGAAAATGAAACCTAGAAAGACGCTGTCTATTTATGTATTATTAGTGGGAGTGATGGGACTGTCTATAGTGGGCGGAATTTTGGTGTTCCAAATTTTTTCGGCCACGGTCAAAAGCCAGTTGACGGCAGAGCAAGTGGCCGCTGTCAAACCAATAGACGGTACCATTAGTCAAGCGGTGATCGACAATCTGCAACAAAGAATGGTCGTGGCAGAGACAGAGCTTACGTCTCTAGTCGCTCCGACTCCGACACCCACACCGATAGCTTCACCATCTGGTGAGATCATCGAGGTGTCGCCGTCGGCCACACCGGGAGCGTTAATACAATAATATGGCCAAATCAGGATTAATGACCAAACGAATACCGACCTTACTAGGAGTTTTTATTCTGGTAGGAGGTCTGATAGCCGGAGTGGTCCTGGTAAACAATCGACAGGGAATAGAATCTAAAGCCGGCCCGACGGCCAGCCCCAAAAACATCAAGATTTCCAATCGAGGATCGACTACTTTTAGCGTTAGCTGGACCACAGACATCCCGCTAACTGGCTTGATAAAGTACTCTGAGGATCCAACCAAAATAAATACCCCAGCGGGAGATGCTAGAGATCAGATCTCGGGAACATCACAAGGATACTCCAGCCACTCAGTCAATGTAACTGGCTTGGGGGCAAATAAAACTTACTATTTTTTGATTGTTTCCGGGTCGGGAAGCTACGAGGACAATGGTAAACCGTTTCAAGTCAGAACTACACCTCAAGCAATTTCACCACCAGAAGATGTTATTTTTGGAAAAGTGGTGGGGGGAGCTGGTGAGCCGGTGAACGGAGGCATCGTTTTTGTAGAAGCAGAAGGAGGAGAGACCTTGTCCAGCATCACCAAGGCCGATGGTACCTGGAGGCTAAACCTGGCTAACTCACGCGACAAAGAAGGAAAGATTTTGACCTACGATGCCCAAAAAGCTCTGCTATCCATCTTTGTTCAAGCCGGAAACGCTGGAACAGCTACCGCTCTGACTGATACCAGCAAGGACTCACCAGTCCCGGATATTATTCTGGGTAAAAATCAAGGTTTTGTGGATGTAGTATCTCTGGCTGCCAATCTGGAAGCGACCGAGGCGGGCGCAACAAGCCGAGCTGGCTTTCAGCTGGTAATGTCTCAGCTAGAGCTGTCGGAGCAGCTAGAAGCGACGAGCGCAGTCAAGATTCTAAATCCGGCGGTGAACGGAGAAATAATTGCTACCGATCTACCCGAGTTTAGAGGCAAAGCTCCGGCGGGCGCCACCTTGAAGCTGACAGTTGAGACACCAACTCAGATCACTCAAATAGTGACGGCCGATATCGATGGAAACTGGACATGGACACCGCCACAAAAACTGCCTCAAGGGGGGCAAATCCTGACGGCACAATACACCGATGGAAATGGTGAAACCCGAACCATTACCCGAACTTTTACTCTCTTGTCCAGTAGTGGTTTGCCGGCCTTTACGGCGACTCCCTCGGCCAACCCAGTGATGACAATTACCCCAGTACCAACGGTGGCCACGACTATGCCGCCAACGAACTCGGAAGAACTAACAGACTCTGGCGGACTGGAGACGACAGTGAGCTTGGTACTTTTGGGAATTGGTCTACTGGTGTTTGGAAGAGTGGCTAAGAGAAAGTATCACTTAAAATAGATGTATTGACGGTGACCTAATAAATATATATAGTTAACTAAATGGACGATCAAAATGCTCCTATTTCTTCTGGCGTTGTTGGCCTTGATCCAGTTCAGCCGTTGGGCCAGGCCGTGACTCCGCTACCCCAGCCCCCCACCGAGCCAACACCAGTTATCCCGGAAATGCCTTCGATGACACCTCCACCAATCTCACCCCCACCCGTACCGGAGGCAGAGTGGCCCAAGCCCAAACCCAAAAGCAAACTGCCTCAGATCTTGGGCGGAGTAGCGGCGATTATTTTGGTGGTGGGCGTAGCCACAGCGGCTTATTTCGTGTCCAATAAGATATCAGGCCGACAAGCAGTGGCCCCGACCGCGCCGGAAAGCGAACCACTAGCTAAAATGGTAGAGGGGGGAGGTGGTGGGGGGACGACGGGGTTGAGTGGTGCTAAAGCTGGTGTGAAATCTGGTGGAGGGGGTACGACTGGACTGAGTGGTGCTAAAGCTGGTGTGACATCTGGTGGAGGGGGTACGACTGGACTGAGTGGTGCTAAAGCTGGTGTGACATCTGGTGGAGGAGGTACGACTGGACTGAGTGGTGCTAAAGCTGGTGTGACATCTGGTGGAGGGACTGAGTTGAGTGGAGCGAAGGCGCCTACCGAAGAGATGTGTAAGGCAAAAGGAGGAACTTGTATGGGTGAGGATGTTGTAGCTTCTTCTGGATTTACGGGGACAAAGCTAGGGGCACAAGACTGTGAAAATGGCGATGTTTGTGCAAGTTCTCCAGGTGGAGGGACGGGTAGTGGAGGGACGACAACGACGACGAAGAAAACTGGTGGAGGGGGTGGAGGTAATGATGGAAGTGGTGGTACTCAGACAACAACTACTACGACGACGACCACAGTAGTAAATGGGGCTTGCAGTGAGTTGAAGATATTTTTGAGAAACAGTGATGGATCACTGAACTCCAGTCCACTAACTGCGGCTCAACTAGCCAATCTTAAAATTAATGACATCTTGGTTTTGTCTACTACGGGGAGCATGGCTTCTCTTAAGGCAAGATTTAAGGTTACCTTTAATGGAACAGTTGAACAGCCAGAGTGGAAAGATAGCACTGGCTATCAAGACAGTGCAAAAATGACTTCTATTTATGACTATAAAATTACCAAATCGGGGACTTATTTATTTGAGAGTCAAGTTAGTACGCAACCATAGATACATAGATAAAATGAAAAGAAATAAAGCCATACTCTCAACCATCTTGATTGTCGTGATCCTGCTGGTAGCCGGCGCTTCGTTCTATATTGCTTCTAAGGTCTCGCAAGAACAGGCGATCGCTCCAACAGCCCCCGTAAGTAATCCAGCGGCCTGTAATGACGAGTGTCCCAGGTCGGACGGTGCTCTAGTAAACTGTACTGGGGCAGCAGATGGAACAAATATAAGTACTTGTAACGAGGCCGGAAGGGTAGAGCTTTGCGGTGGAAAATCATACACCTGCCCGGCACCGGGAGGAGCTTGGGCACTAACACCAACATCCACCGAGCCGGTCTGGGTCGGGTCGAAGGCTTGTACCGTAACGGCCACCAGCTTATGTGTGGCTTCCGAAGTAATCACTTGTACTCCCGACTGTCCGACTGAGTGCGGCAAGATTGCCTCGACAATCTCTACCTGTCAGAACTCCTGTGGAGTAGCGACGACCAAGGCTTGTGCGGCGACAACCGCCTGCACCGATGATCTTGAAGTGACCAAGAAAGCCTATAAATACGTCGGCGGAACCTACGCCTACACGACGGAAATTGACACCGTGGCTAAAAACCAGACGTTTATTTACGCGATAGCCATGGAAAATTTTGGAGAAGTTGACGTCACCAACATCAATATTACCGACACTTTGAACGGAGAAAAACAAGATCAGCTAACCTTTGTAGATGCCAAGAGTGGCTGTACCTATTCGGCTTCCGAACGGAGAGTAAAATGCGACGGACTGACGGTGAAAGCCGGCGAGAAAGGGGTATACGCTTTCAAGGTGAAGGTGGCCAGTGGAGCAGTAAATGGCGACATTATAAAAAATGTGGCGGTGGTTAACGCAGTCGGGACGGATATCAATGCCGCAAACGAACTGACAATTAGTACTGTGGTAGGGTGCGACCATACCTGCACCGGGGACTCGGAGTGTGCAAGCGGGCTGGTGTGTGATACTGGGTTGGGTAAATGTAGAGTGGCAGACTATCCAGAATCAGATACTTGTTCTGCTCCGATAGTAACCGTAGCGCCGACCACAAGACCGGCTACGATTAGAACACCCGCACCAACCAGAGTAGTCGGAGAAATTACCGAAGCTCCTCTGCCGACCGAGAGCCCGGTAGCCATTACTCAGCCGACGATCTTGCCGGAGACCGGAATTTTGGACTTCCCGGGAGTGGCGGCTTTTGGTGGAGGATTGTTACTGGCTGTCGTAGGAATACTGCTAGCCCTGTAATGGGATGAAAAAAGTAGCCGTAATAGGCGCCGGTTTTACTGGTTTGGCTAGTGCGGTAGAGCTCGTGAACAAAGGTTTTCAGGTGAGTATTTTTGAAGCTAGTGACCAGGCCGGAGGTTTGGCTGGCGGATTTTATCCTCCGATGAACTCAAGCTGGAAATGGAAGCTGGAAAGTTATTATCACCACGTTTTTACCAACGATGCCGATATTATTAGACTAGCCAAAATGGTCGGTAGTCCAGTGCTTATTAAAAAACCGATTACGAACAGCTTTGTTCTGAACCAAGAGATTCAGATGGACTCCCCCATCTCTTTACTAAGATTTTCAGGGATAAGTTTATTTTCCAGATTAAGGATGGGAGTAGGTCTGGCTTTACTAAAAATGATTCCCAACGGACTGTTTTTGGAAAGATATCGAGTGGTGGATAGCTTGCCCCTTCTTTTGGGGAAAGAGGGTTACCGGGTAGTCTGGGAAAAACTATTAAGGGCCAAGTTTGGACCTTACATAGACCAAGTTAATTTGGCTTGGTTTTGGGGCCGAGTAAGCAAACGGACAAAAAACTTGGGATACTTTGAGGGAGGGTTTGCTGGGCTAGTGGAGAAAATCGTAGAATATATTGAGAAAAAGGGAGGGAGGGTGAGGGTGGAAAGTGAGATTGCCACGGTTCGGAGTACCGAAACTCGCAATGACGAAGATGGCGGGACTCGGGATGACCCAGCCGACAGCTTCGCAGTCAGGCGGGCGGGCGGTGGGGTACTGGTGGATGAAGAAAGGTTTGATGCGGTGGTGATGACGATACCGGCGCCATCCGTTGAGAGGTTGGTTCAGGGAATTAATTTTCCGAAGATTGATTATCTTTGGGGACAGACGCTGATACTGGAAACTTCCCAAAAACTTCTCCAGGGGTACTGGCTGAATATTTTGGAAGATGACTGGCCTTTTTTGGTTATGGTGGATCAGGCCAACTTTATTGATAAAAAGTACTACGGCGGAAGTCATCTAGTGTACCTGGGGAACTACTTGCCGAAAGGTCACAAACAACTAAAAATGTCAAAAGAAGAGCTACTAAGCCTTTACGCTCCTTTTATCAAAAAAGTGAATAAGTATTTTAGTAAAAAAAAGATAAAAAACTTATTTTTGTTTAGGAGTCCATACGCCCAGCCAGTCTTCCCGGTAAATTATGCCCAAAAAAATCCAGAGATGAGGTCGCCAGTCGAGGGTGTTTATCTAGCCAATATGAGTATGGTCTATCCTTACGATAGGGGGACAAACTATGCGGTTAAAATGGGAGTAGAGGTAGCGAGGATGATAATAAATGATTTAAATAATAAATAATGGTTGGTGATTTGCTGATTATTGGAAAAGTTTATCTCATTAGTCTGGGACTCCAGCTGGCTGGCTGGCCAGTAACCAGATCAATTTTTGGTAGTCTGGCGGATAGGGGCTGGCCGGTGGCTAGACTGATCTCGACCTTGGTGGTGAGTTTAACTATCTGGGAGCTCGCCAGTCTGGGACTGCCAGTAAACACCAGCGGAGGATTTTGGGTCGGAATAGTGGTCTTGGCAAGCGTAAGTTGGGGATGGCAAGTGACCAAAAAAGGAAGACCTTTGATTACCAAGGAGGGCTGGAGGATGATCGCGGTTGAGGAATATTTGTTTTTGGTAGGACTGGTAACAATTTCTTTGATTCGAGGATTTTTGCCAAATCTTGATAGCCTGGAAAAGTTTATGGATTTTGGATTTATCAATCGATACTTAAACTCCCCCACCTTGCCGGCTATGGATATGTGGCAAGCAGGCAAATCGATAAATTATTACTCTTTCGGACACTTCTGGGCTAGCGGACTGGTGAGATATTTTCAGGTAGAAGCGGCGGTCGGGTACAACCTGGTTCTGGGAATGATTGCCGGACTGTCGCTATCGATAGCTTTTGGAATATCACATTATTTAGCTAGAGCAAAAGAGGGGGTAGCCGGCATGATTGGGGGTCTGGTGGGAGCTTTGACGACGGTGCTGGCAGGCAATAGTCATGCCATCTGGTATCTCATCAGTCATCGAAGTTTGGAGGGCTACTGGTACGCTGATGCCACCAGATTTATTCACAATACCATCCATGAATTTCCCGGGTACAGTATGGTGGTAGCTGATTTGCATGGACACGTTTTGGGACTACCCATAGTTTTGCTATTTATTCTTATTTTGTTGATCTGGCTGGAGAACCGGAATATCGTCTTGGAAATGGGGATGGGAGTTCTCTTGGGGGTAATGATGATGACCAACACCTGGGATACGGCTATTTATGGCTTGGTGCTGGTGATAGCTAGCTTACAACTTTGGGCCAAGGATGTGAAAAATTTCCGGCCACTGGTGAGATCAGCAGGGGTGATGGGGCTACTCATGGGTCTCACGGCTCTGCCATGGCTAATGAGTTTTGAGCCTATTTCTAGTGGTCTCAGACAGGTAACTGAGCACTCGCCTCTTTGGCAACTAGCGGTTTTGTGGACGGGAGGCCTAGTGATTACCTTGATAGCAGTTTGGGTGGAAAGACAGGGAAAACAGAGACTCCAGATACGCACACTGGCCTTAAGCATTGGCTGTTTGATACTGATTCCGGAGCTCATCTATGCCAAGGATATTTATCCAGATCATCCGAGAGCCAATACCATGTTTAAGTTAACATATCAGGTTTCGGTGATGATTGGCTTACTGGCAGGGGCAGTATGGGGAAAGCTTCTAGACCCTGAAAGAAAGATGCGACGAGGTCTTAGGTATGGGGGAGGGGTGGTGCTGGGGCTGATTTTGGCGGGATCAATGATTTTTCCGGTAGTGTCTTTTCCAAACTTCTACCATAACTTTGATAACTACCAAGGTTTGGATGGTGAGGCTTGGATACAGACTGAAGAACCGGAAAAATATGGGGCGATTAAGTATTTACAAAGTAATAAGAATGGCAAGAACTTGGTGGAAGCGGTAGGTGATAGCTACACAAAGCTCAATAGCCTGTCGGTTTTTTCCGGAGTGGCTTCGATAGAAGGCTGGAGAGTGCATGAGTGGCTATGGCGAGGAGGATTTGGTGAAGTGGCCTCAAGAGAGGCCGAAGTGAAAGAAATTTACGAGACCGATGACCAAAGTAAGAGGAAAGCTCTTCTTGGAAAATATAACATTGGCTGGATCTGGGTAGGAGAAGATGAAAGGGAACGATACCAGATACAAGACGAAGCCATCAAAAAAACAGGTGATGTGGTTTACCAAAATGGGGAGACTTACTTGGTTAGGGTTGAGTGAGGTGATTTTTGAGATACTGCTTGAGAGCGTTCCAGTTGTTGTCTTTGGGAATAAGCACCCACTCTCCTTCATACTTTATAGTGGGAGGATGGTAGAGGATGGTGAGACCATCTTGGTCGGGTGAGGCGGTTAAGGGAAGGGTGATAACGGGTTTGTCGATGGTGTCTAGAGCTAGCTTGGCCAAGGTGGGATAAAGATCGTGACCGATGTTGGAGAGGAGATTACCGTTAACTATGTCGAGCAGAGCCGTAACTTTTTTTTGGTCCAAAAGGAAACTGGGGTTGACGATTTTTTGACGAAGAGCCGAAATAATTTGCTGCTGTCTAGCAGAGCGGGCAAAGTCGGTACCCTCGTCCCCGACTGAGTGACGAGAACGAACAAACTTTAGGGCTGTTTCTCCATTCATATGAGCCGAACCAGTTGCGAAGACAACTGTCTCGTAGCGAGAGGAGATGGGTAAGACTTTTTCCCGACCAGGGATGGGGAACTCCTCATCTACAAACCCGGGGTTGATGTCGAGATCAATACCACCGACCAGATCGATGGCTTGTTTGAAGAGGGTAAAGTTCACCACAGCAGTGTAGTGAACAGGTAGTCCAAGGTCTTCAAGTATGGCGGCCTGAGCAAATTTGATACCGGCACCAGGACTAGCTTGTTCGCCGTAGTAGTAGGCAGTGTTGATCTTGGCCTTTAGTGAAGGGACCCAGAGATCACGAGGAACACCGACCAGGGTGGTAGACTGGTGATCATGATTGTAAGAAACCAGAATGATGGTGTCCGAGAGATCGCGTGAGTCTGTCCCTTCACCTCGGATACCAAGTATCAAGAAGTTGGTAAAACCTCCAGTACTGTCGAGAGACTCTTGGGGAGTACCGAAAAAGTTGAGAAGGTTTTGAGGTTTGACATTTAACTGAGACAGATAGCGTGAGGCGGTCAGGCCGAAAACTCCAATAATGGAGATCAAAAATAAGGTGATGAGCAACCAAAAATATTTTTTGAGTCCTCCCAGAAATTTGACCAAAAGACGCATGGGGCGAAGATGATTTATTTTCACAAAAGTTAAGAAAGGCTGTTGATAATACTGGCAAAAAGAGTTGGCTCAAGACTGTCGGTACCCACCAGAACTCCGTCAAGATAACTTTCTTGGACAAAAGAGGCCGCGTTGTCGTAAGAAACAGAACCGCCATAAAGAACCGGTGAAGAGTTGTCGGTTAGGAAAGTAATTTGAGAGGCGACATGATTGGCCGCGGTGGAATTTATGGGTTTGCCGGTGCCAATGGCCAAGATGGGCTCGTAAACAAAGTAACATCTAGAAACGTCAACGTCGTGATGAAAAAGCTGCTTGACTTGATCGTCAAGATAGGGAGTGTCTAGACAGACGATAGGAGTAATGGCATTTTCCAGTAGGTAACGGGCTTTGAGGGCGACTATTTCTGAGGTCTCATCAAACTCAATTCGCCGCTCAGAGTGGCCGACCAAACAATAGTTCACGAGCTCGCCAAGCATGCTGGCGGTGATCTCCCCAGTGTGTTTTCCCGGAGGGAGATGAGAGACATTTTGAGACCCAGAAATAATAGGAAGACCTAGATCGGAAATTTTCTGATTGAAGGAAGCGATATCGGTAAAAGGAAGGCAAAGAATCACAGTAAGCTCCGGAGAAAAGCTGGGACGCAGGGCGGACAGCTCATCCAGCCAGATTAGAGACTCGGTAATGTTTTGATTGCTTTTCCAGTTGCCAATGACGTATTTCACACTGGGTTAATTATATATGCAAAAAAAACTCATGGTGGGCGGGGATAAAGAATAAACTAAAATGTTTGAGTGGATGAAAATAATTTAAACGAAGATCAGCTGGCGGCGGTGGTTCACGGAGAGGGGCCGCTATTGGTACTGGCCGGAGCTGGTTCGGGAAAGACGCGTGTCCTAGTCCACCGAGCGGCTTGGCTAATCAAAGAAAGAGGAGTTGACCCCAGAAAGATTGCTTTACTTACCTTTACCAACAAAGCGGCTGGCGAGATGAAAGAGCGGATCAAGAAGACGGACCATAAAAGAGCTGATCTGGGTTTTTCGGGAACATTTCATACCTTTTGCGCCAAACTACTTCGAAGGTATGGCCGCGAGGTAGGTATTAGCCCGAACTTTGTAATTTTTGACAGTCAAGATAGTGAAGCGGTAATGAAAGGAGTACTAAAGGAGCTGTCCATTGACCCTAAGCAATACAAACCAGGAATGTTTCTGGCTCTGATCGGAAAAATGAAGAATGATTTGATAACCCAAAGAATGGCCCAGGAGACGGCTAGGGACTACTTCTATCGGCAACTAGCTAAGGTTTGGAGAGAGTACCAGCTAAAACTAGCCCGAAACAGGGCGGTGGACTTTGATGACCTTTTGGTTAAGGCGGTGGAGGTACTAAAGATTGGGAGAGTTAAGGAAGAGATAAATAATGAGCTGGAGTGGATACTGGTGGACGAATATCAGGATACCAACAAAGCTCAGTTTGAACTAACTAGATTGCTGGCTGGCGAAAAAGCCAATATCACAGCGGTGGGAGATGCGGCCCAAGCAATTTACTCATTTAGGGGAGCTGACTATCGCAATCTAAGGCTACTAGAGGAGAGCTTTCCTCAGCTTACGACAGTGGGGCTAGCCAAAAATTACCGAAGCACCCAACATATTTTGGACGCCGCCTACTGTGTAGTGAGTAACAACACTAATCACCCAACTTTAAAGCTACTGACCACCAGAGAGGCTGGCCAAAAAGTAAGTCTTTTTGAGGCTTCAGATGAAAGAACTGAAGCTAAGTTCGTGGTCGAGGAGGGTAAAAAAATGAGTGATGAAGGAGAGGAGGTGGCCATACTGTACCGAACAAATGCCCAGTCGCGTTCTTTTGAAGATGAGCTTTTGCGGCAGGATATTCCCTACAAACTAATTGGCGGACTACGCTTCTACAATCGAGCCGAGGTCAAGGATCTGATTGCTTACCTTAGACTGATCTACAACCCCAAAGAAGAGATCAGCCGACAAAGAGTAGAAAAGATGGGAAAAAGAAAGGCAACTATATTTGATGAATGGCTCAGCAAACAGTCCCCAAAGAGAAAAGGAAAAACAGAACCAGCGGTGTTGCTTGAGGAAGTAATCAACTTGACGAATTACTTAGATAGATTTGATGAGAGAGACGAGGCAGATGCTGGCAGAATTGAAAACATAAATGAGCTATTGGCTGTGGCTGGTGAGTACCCCAATATGGCTCTTTTTTTGGAAAGCGCGGCCCTGTCCGAGTCGGAGGTCAAACAACACCAGTCAAACGCTAAGATTAGCTTGATGACGGTGCATGCGGCCAAGGGACTGGAGTTTGCTAATGTATTTGTAGTGGGACTTGAAGAAGGTCTTTTTCCCCACTCTCGCTCGATATTGGAAGGTGGCAAAGAAGAAGTCGAGGAAGAGAGAAGACTCATGTATGTAGCGATGACTAGAGCTAAAGAAAATTTGTCTTTGTCGTTTGCTAGATCAAGACTGTCCTATGGTGGGCGTCACCTTTCAATCCCCTCCCGATTCCTAGCCGAGATAGCGGAAGAGTACATCAAAAGAACTCAAGGAATCAAGGACTCAAGGACTCAAGACATTGGATTGCCACGTCACTTTGTTCCTCGCAATGACGGAGTGGATGGGTTGGGGGAGAAAAAGAGGATCATTGTGCAAGACTGGGAAGTAGCAGAAGAAACTAAAAGTGACTTTGACGAGATTGATAATTGGTAAACGAGTGTCATTCCGACCGAATGCAATGAGTGGAGGAATCTCACTCCGCGAATGTGAGATCCATTCGACTCGCTTTGCTCGCTCAGGATGACGACTAACTGGACTTGAGAAGGTACAATATATCTGTGATTAGAGAAGCAACAAAGAAAGATCAGAAAGAGTACGACGAAGTGGCGAGGCATCCATTGCAATCCTGGCAGTGGGGAGAGTTTCGAGAGAAGACGGGGGTAGAAGTATCCCGGTTGATTCAGAGTGATGGTAAAAAGATAAAAGAGGTTTATCAGATAACTTGGCACAAGGTTCCTCGGATAAACAGATGGATCGGCTACTGTCCCAAATCGGCTATTCCCGACGCTGAGGTCTTGGAGGCGATGATCGAGAAAGCAAAAAGTAAAAAGGCGATGCTCATAAAGTTTGAGCCAAACGAAAGAGCTGGAGACAGAGAACAAAAAAGAGTGGCGTCCTTGGGTAACCAGTTTGATCTGGTCAAAGGGAAGCCTTTGTTTACCCGATACTCGTTTCAGCTGGATATTTCCAAGAGTGAGGAAGAGCTATTGAAGAAGATGCATCCAAAAACCAGGTACAACTTGCGCCTGGCAGAAAAAAGGGGTGTCAAAGTCGTTGAAGACGACTCAGAAAAAGACTTTGAAGAGTACTGGCGGCTGACAGAGGAAACGACAAAGCGGCAAGGATTTTTTGCCCACACCAAAAAGTATCACCAGCAGATATGGCAAACTATGGTTTTGTCCGGAACCGGACATCTGTTCAAGGCGGTTTTTCAAGATGAGGTACTGACAACTTGGATCGTGTTTGAGCTGAACGGGGTTTGGTACTACCCATACGGAGCTTCGAGCCATAAGCATCGAGAGGTGATGGCCAGTAACCTCATGATGTGGGAAGTAATTAAGTTTGCCAAAAAACAAGGAGGCCGGATGTTTGATCTTTGGGGGAGCTTGGGACCAGAGCCGAAAACAAGCGATCCGTGGTATGGCTTTCATCGCTTTAAGCAAGGATACGGAGCCGAGCTGGTCGAGTTTGTGGGTAGCTACGACTTGGTAATAAATAGGGGGGAGTACCAGGTATACACTCTGGCAGAGAAACTTAGATGGATCTGGCTAAAGTTTATAGCCAAGCTAAGAAAGTAAATGGAGGATATTAGACAAACTTTGGGCTGGAAGCATTATCTAACAGACAAAGGCTGGCAGGTGGTAACTATTCCGGCCGAAGATGGAGTTCACCAAATGAAAGCTTTTATTATTCCTTTGGGTATTTTGGGACTAAAGATGATGAAACTGCAGAGATCGCCGTATGACCCGAACTGGAAAGAACTAAAGAAAGTAAAGAGAAAGTTTAAGGTGGTAAGCTCGGTGATAGAACCACTTAGGGTCCAAGATCGCATGGGGTACCAGATGGCCGGCTACGGACTATCCAGAGTCCCCTACTTGGCCACCAAAACCTATCTGGTGGATCTCACCCAGACCGAGAAACAGCTTTGGGATCATTTGTCGGAAAATGCCAGAAGACAGATACTCAAAAATAAATTAGTGGTTATCGAAGAAGTGGAAGTAGATAAATTTTTTGGGCTTTGGAAAATAAATAGCAAAGTCTGGACGATGAAGACCAAAGAACTTCGCAGTATGGTAAAGAGATTTCGAGGCAAGGCAAAGCTAGTAGTTAGCAGGACCGGAGAAGTGTACCACTCTGGGCTACTGATTTTACATACCAGTGACATGGCCAACTACTACCAAACCTGGACAAGTAAAGAGGGTAGAATTTCGGGATCTCATTACAAACTGGTGTGGGAGGAGATACTGAGAGCCAAAAAAGCTGGGCTAAAAATGTTTGACCTGGAAGGGGTTTTTGATGAACGCTGGCCACAAAAAAGATGGCGTGGTTTTACGGAGTTTAAACGGCGTTTTGGGGGTGCTGAGGTAGCTTTTCCGGGGAGTTTTTTTCGCTGGCTGTGAGGCGGGGGCGAAATTTGTAACCATAATCTCTGAGGCCACGATCGCCGTCGACCGAGAGAAGCCTGGTGACCATTTCTACGGGCATACCGATATAGATTTGGTCAAAGTCGACGTCGGTCAGCTGAGCAGTGATCAGATTGCCCTCTTCAAGCTTGACATGGGCCATGGCGAAAGGGAGAAATTGCTCAAATTTGCTGGCAGCTTGATACATGACCGTAAAAGAATAGACCTCACCTCGGCCGGAAAAGGGAAAAACTTCTGGTCTAAACCTTCTTATAGTTTCCATAAGCAGATCATACTTCAGTAACTCTTTCAAGGACTATTATCTTACCAGGAGACGGGGTCCTGACCGTACTTGATTAAGTACTGATTGGTCTGGCTAAAGGGGCGACTACCAAAGAAGCCGGAGTGAGCAGAAAAAGGTGATGGGTGGGGTGAGCTGAGAACCAGATGCTTTTGAGGATCAATAAAAGCCCCCTTTTTTTGAGCGTAGTTACCCCAAAGAATAAAGACCAGGTGGTCTTTTTTTTCGGCCAGACGGTGAATGATGGCATCGGTAAAGATCTCCCAGCCGTGGTTTTGGTGGGAGGCTGGCTGGCGAGACCGGACGGTAAGGGTAGCATTGAGAAGCAAGACTCCCTGCTGGACCCAAGGCTCCAAGTTTCCTGAAATGGGTCTCTTTGCCCCCAGATCAGACTCGATTTCTTTGTAGATATTTTGTAAAGAGGGCGGCAGAGCCACACCCTCGGGAACTGAAAATGAAAGACCGTGAGCCTGGCCAGGACCGTGATATGGGTCTTGGCCAAGAATGACCACTTTTACCTGATCAACGGGGAGAGAATCGAGAGCGTTGAAGATAAACTTGGGTGGTGGATAGACGGTGGCGGTTTGATACTCGAGACGAACGAAATTGGTTAAGTCCTTAAAATAAGGCTTTTCAAACTCATCTTTGAGAAGATTTTTCCATGATGACTCAAGTCGGATGGCCATGAGGTATTTTAAGCTATCGGAAACGGAGATGATTAAGGAGCACTAAGATGCCAGTGATAATCAAATTAAAAAAGAGACTGAGAAAAATAGCTCCAGTCATTGCAGTGAGAATAGGCCAAACCGGAGAAGTAGCCCCAAGGGTAAATTGCAGACCAAAGTACCCAGCCAGAGCCATGGCGATGAGGGTGATGATAAAAAGAGGAAGAGTTTGCTTGATATCCGACCAGCTGGGAAAAAAGGAGTTGGCGATAACAAAAAATAAGTAAGCCTGAAGAAGCAGGGGGTAAAGGTTTTGAGCTTGATAGCTGACTTGAATCAGGGAGGAGAGCCAGATAAGCAGCACTGTTCCGGAAATAAATGGGGCTAGACCAACAATAAAGCCTTGCAGGGGATTCATCCGGGCGACCTGAACAGAGCCCAAAGACACACCTCTGGGGCGATCACTTTCTTCGAGAAGATTCTCTATAAACTCGGGGAAGATCTCGATCTGGCCGGTTCTGGTACCGGTAGCGGCGGCAGCCAGAAAATGGGAAATTTCATGAATGATGGTACCGGGAAGAAAAACTACACTCCAGACCCAGATAAGCCAGTTCTGATTGCCACCTAGACGATGAAGCAAGTCAGAAAGCTCGCTGGTCATTTTCCGGTGAGTAAAATAAAGAAGGAGGATCCCCAGCAAAACACGAAGGAAGAGCATGACTAATTGTAACAAGCGCTATCTAGAGATTTAGATAGGTGATGGTGAGCTGGAGGACCGTGGCGAAGGAAACCCAGACCAGGTAGGGAAGGTTAAGGAGAGCTATCCAAGAGATTTTGGGGTAAATAATTTTGAGAGACCAGATAAGAGTAATCAGGACGAGCAATATATCAGCCGCAGCCAAAAAATTATTCTGTAAGCCAAATTGCAAAGGGGTAAAGGCAAAGTTGAAAATGAGATTCAGAACGAAGGGAATTGCAAATCTGGTTTTTAGTTTTTTACGATAAACACGAAAAAGAACGGTCCCAAAAGAGACTGCTATGAGCAGGTATAGGACGGTCCAGACTGGACCAAAGAGCCAAGATGGCGGGGCCCAAGAAGGTCGAATAAGGCTTTGGTACCAGAGGTAGGTGTTTGGTTGATCCATGATTAAATATAGCAACTATTTATTATCCAAACTCTGCCAGAGATAAAGGCTGGCGAGAGATCGATGGGGGCTCCATTTCTTAGCAATATTTTCGATTTTTAATTTATCTTCACGATCGACGCCATAAATTCTGGAAACGGCAGTCCGCAAACCAAGGTCTCCCACTGAAAAAACATCTTCTCTTCCTAGGGAAAAAATTAACATCATTTCGGCTGTCCAACGACCGATACCTTTGACCTGAGTTAGATTATCAATGACCGCTTCATCGGATAAGTCCTTAAGGGAAGCCAGAACTAATTTTTCGGAAAGTATGAATTCGGAAAGAGACTGGAGATAAGAGATTTTTTGACGGGAAAGACCGACGGATCGGAAGGTAGCGGCGTCTTGGGCCAGAATGTCTTCCGGCCGGATGTTTTGGAGATCGGGAAAGAGGTTGATAAATCGTTTAATAATAGTAGAAGCGGCTTTGATGGAGAGTTGCTGACCAATAATGGATTCGAGTAAATCGCGAAAGAGATGAGTGGAAACATTTAACGAGGATGCAGAATACTTGAACAGTAGTGGCACCAGTCTGGGGTCTTTTTTTAAGTGTTGGTGGGCGGCAGTGATATCCATATCTATAAAGTTTATGTTATCTTATATGCCATGCCTCTGTCGCCAGAACTTAGAAGATTGCCAGGAATTGCCTCTTCGTTTTATAGAGCGGGGCTCTTGAGTGAATTGGTGACAGGCATGATTAATGGAGAGTCGGGAAGAAGCTTGATAGAAGATGCGAGGAAGCTAATGAAGGATTTGGAAAGAAATTCTCAAGTGGAAATTTCCGGTTTGGAAAATATTCCCAAAGAGGGGAGTTCGGTGATTGTTTTTAATCATCCGAATATGGATGTCCTCTTACCGGCCATGTTGGAGTTTTTAGTCAAGATTTATGATCTGAATGGGCAACAAGTAAAAATAGCAATAGTCTCGGAGTTAACATTAATGAGTGCGAGTCTCAACCAGAAAACAGCTCTGCCCGGTTCGACTCAGATAATGGAAAGATTTAACCGAATGTACTCGAAGAATATCATCTCGGTGCCGACAGCCAAACATCGAAAAGATTACTTGACCGGCCGAACATTGGCGATGAGAAAGTTGATGAGGGCCGTATTAAATAAAGAGATCGTTATCATCTCCCCGGAGGGACACGTGGAAAAGAACGGGGCAATATCCCCGGTCGAAACATACCATGAGGGATCCGGGAAGCTCGCGATACTGGCGACCAAGATGGGAATTCCAACGGTACCGATGGGAGTATGGGAAGAAGGAAAAACGATTCAAGTAGTAGTAGGTGAACCATTCTATATTTCCACTGAAGAGGCGGATCAGGCGGCAGTGGAGGCGATGTTTCAAGTAGCGAAATGTCTGCCACCGGAACTACGAGGTCCATTTAAGTAATTTTCGGGTTGAAATAAAGAAAATCCCCCGCCAATGGCGGGGGAATTTTGGTTAGACGTAGGCTTTGGGCGAGATGCGGTCTCGTTGGAGCATTCGGAAGAGGTACGGCAGAGAAGTTTCCGGGTCGGGCAGATATTTTCCGCCACCGGTACCGATCATAATACCGGCATTTTTGAGACAAGCATAAATGGTTTTATCGCCAAAGTGCTCAATTCTGGTTTGGCCTTTGAGAATGGCCTCAGAAATGGCCATGTTCAAGGAACTAATAGCGGATCTCCTCACCAGTACAGTGCCGAAAAAGTTATGCTTATCCAGACCATCAACAAAGGCAATGGTGGCAATAAAACGAATGAGGAGCTCGGCAGAGATAACGTCGTCAAACTGATCTTTGCCTTTGGTTTCTTGACTGCCGGACCTGGCTCGAGAAGACTTGAGCCAGCCATTTTCCATATTTAGCCACTCTTGAGGTTTTACCCCCCAGTAGGCTTCGGCCAGACGAAAGATTTCGTCTTTGCGGCTCTTGGGACTTCCTGAGATAGTTTTGGGGCCGGGAAGATACTCAGGCTTGAATTGGTCAATTTTGATAAAACCAGCAAGACCATAAATATCAATGGTGTTCAGGGGGAGACCAAAAAACACTCTGTTGGCCATAATCACGAGACTTTCAGTACGATTCATATATACCTCCTATATCGTAGATTGGAAAGGTCCTTCAAGAGGAGATTATACTATAAGATCAGGTGAATGATATAATCGCTCCAGCACCATAAAAATTTGAGGTGGGTGCCGTCTGATAATTGATTAAATATAGCAAAGGAAACTTGATATCAACTTCTGGTTTGCAATATTCTTTCAACAACAGAATCATACTTAATTATTTCCGAATGTAGAAAATTCTGTATAGCTAAGTTTTGATTTTTTGCTATTATTCTCGGCCGACTCGACTATCTTATTAATTTTTCTCTGATTTCCTTTGTGTGGCTACCAACTTTTTTTGTTGTTGTCTCCATATATCTTATATTACTATATTTGTCAAACGTTGGCTCTTGTACCCTCTGGCCAGCAGTGGGGTTTGAATGGGCAGGTGGCGCATTTGGTGAGGTCGTCGGTGCGGGAGAAGTCGAGGGATCGGATGGAGGCCGTGGAGTCGCCGATGAGGACTTTGAGAGCGGTGATGTCGGCGTCGGTAATCTGGAAGCGTTCTTGGTGGAACTCCCCTTTGGCGTCTGGCTCGATGAAATCGATCTCAGTTTCTTTGACTTGGTACGGAAAGGATTGGTCTAGGTCGGAGAGGAGATGGTAGAAGGTAAGCTGACGCTTGTAGTCGCCATCGGAGTTTTTGGTATTCCCCTCTATCTCGTTTCTGGTCTTGGGTTTGCCGGTTTTGTAGTCTACGAAACGAACGTGATTTTCCTTCTTGTTGGTAAGATCAACCCTGTCTACCTTGCCGGTGAGAGCGATGTCACCCAGGTGAATTTGGGAGGTGAGAGAGGTGCCGAAGTTTTTCTCGGTAAAAAGGCAGGCTGTAAACTCCTTTTCATATTTGTCGTAGTAGTGAGTAAGTACTTTTTTACCATGGGCCAGACGGTCATTGAAGTCTGTCTCAGTCATGATCTCTCTTCTTAGAGCTACTTCGAAGTCTTTGATGAAGTCCTCTTTGGACTCGAGTTGGCCATTATTTAATTCCCGATAAAATATCTCTAGGGCAAAGTGAACGGCGGTGCCAAAACACATGGCCGAGGCTTTGGCTCTGGGAATACGGTAGAGGTTGTCGAGTTTAAATTTGTAGTGACAGCGGAGATAGGTGTTGAGAGCGGTGGGTGAAAGTTTGAGATCTTTAACTATTTCTTTGAGAAAGTCCGCTTCTCCATCGTGAAGAGTGGCCTCTTGTCCGGGAGTCATAAGGGTGGCCAAAATCTTGGCCGAATTTTTCTCAAGCTGAGCGGTGTTTTCTTTTTCAAGATTTTGAGGGGGAAGATCTTCAAGAAACATGGCGGGAAAGATCATCTTGGCCGAGGAGTCATATTTAGTTGATCCGGTGAGAAAAAGCTCTTGTTTGGCGCGAGTCATAGCGACATAGAAGAGCCGACGCTCTTCGGCGTTTTTGTCTTCTCCACCAGGGCGAGCTGGTATATTGGCGTCTTCGTAGACAATGAGGCCGGGAGGAAGTTTGATCATCTCCCGCTTTTGCTTGTTGCCCCAGTGAGTGTCGGCAAAGCGATAGATGTAGACTATTTGCCACTCTTGGCCCTTGGCTTTGTGGGCGGTGGTCAAAGTCACGGCGTTGTCGTTTCCGAGAAGTTCTTGCTCTTCTAGCTTGAGATTATTAGCCTTCATGATTTGGAGATTGAAAACATAGCCAAAAAGGTCAAGGTCCGGGAAAGAGGCTGACTGGGACTTAACATCGTCGAAGAGAGTGCCAAAGCGGTTGAGCTCGATAATTGGCTGGGGAAGGGCCAAAAGATAATCTAAAACTCCCGATTCCTGAAGAATCATCTGAAACATTTCCGGGAGAGTGTGGGTAGCGGCCTTGGAGTTCCAGGAGACGAACTGGAGGAAGACTCCGACAACAGCGTCGTCTATCTCAGGGTGGTCTGACTGAAGAAAGTCGATGAGAGATTTTCTTTTTTGATGTGCCTCTCTACTTATTTTTAGAATGGAGAGAGGATTGAGATGGAAGTATGGAAAATTTAAAACAATAAAGAGGTCGAGGTCGTCGAGCTGATTATGAATGGTGGTAGTAACCTTTAAAATCTTGAGAAACTGAGCGACAAGAGGGGTAGACAGAATATTGGTACCACCTTCGAGGCGGTAGGGAATGTTTTTTTGCTTGAAAAGATTTACCAAAATATCGATATCTTTGTTTTCTTTGGCGATAACCGCTATTTCTTTGGGTTTTATTCCATTTTTTATTTTTTCTTCGATAGAGCTAGTGACAAACTCATCTTCGAGGATGGTGGAGTCGAACTTGACGGTTTTGATCTTTACTTCTGGGAGATCCGTGTTTTTGGTCAGAGGAGGGTCGCCTATTAGCTTGGCGGTGGAGTCAAGAATGGTTTGGGTAGAGCGATAGCTTTGGTCGAGAACAACCTTTTTTAGACCGGGGAAGGATTTTTTGAATTGTATGATATTTTCTTTTGAAGCTCCCTGAAATCTGTAAATTGATTGGTTCTCGTCACCAACGACAAAGACGTTGGCTTGTTCTCCCCAGAAACTGGCAAGGGCGAAGATGAGGCGGTTTTGGGCCGAGTTGGTGTCTTGGTACTCATCGACCAGGAAGTACTGAAACTTTTCTTGGTAGCCGAGGAGAAAGTCCGCATCGATCTCAAAGGCTTCAACGACCCAGTTGATCATGTCGTTGAAATCAAAGCGGCCGAGGTCTGAAAGCTTTTTTTGATACTTCTGATAGATGTCGAGAAGATCAAGATTTTTGTTGACTAGTTTTTCTTTTTCGAGACGGACGGTTTTACTGAGATCGTCTTTTTCTAGCTCGTACTCGTCTTTTAGGAGGGAGACGAGCTGGGAGTATTTGGGGACAGTGAAGCCTTCACGCTTGAGATCGGAGAGACTGCTTAAAATGTAAGGGAGGTAGAAGAGAGGGTCGCCGATGGGCTTTAAAAGAGAGAAGGAACCCTGCTCAAGTATCTCTTGGATGATCTGGATTTTTTCTAGATCAGTGACGTTCTGCATGCCTGCTGGTTTACTAAATCTCTCGGGATTTTGAGCAATGACATCGGCACAGAAAGAGTGAAAGGTGGCCACTTGGACGAGATAGCCATCTTTGCCGATGAGGTCTATGAGACGGGTGCGCATTTCTCGGGTAGCGGCTTCGGTGAAGGTAAGGGCGAGAATGGAGCTCGGTGCAGTATCGGTTTGTTTGAGGATGTTAGCGATACGGACGGTGAGAACTTGAGTCTTGCCGGTACCGGGGCCAGCAAGGACTAGAACTGGACCGTCGATGGTATCAACGGCTTGACGTTGAGCGTCGTTTAGTTTTTTGTAGGCTTGGTCAAAGGCTGAAGTAGTTGGGGGCATGTGGGTCTATTGTAGCTCTTGGTCTGCGGAGAGGAGACCGGTTTTGAGCTGGTGGGCGGAGTCGAGCTTGTTACCAATCTGGTTCATGGTCTGACTAGTCGAGTTCATAGAATTGTAAGCATTGGTTAGGTGCTTACCCAAAAGAGAGAAGTTTTCATTGAGTTTTTCGTAGTCTTTTTGGATGGCACGCAAGAGAGTAAAGACCTCAGAGGTTTTGCCGGCGATTTTTTGGCCCTCCAGAGAGAGAAGAATGGTTTGGAGATGGGCATAGAGAGTGGTCGGGGAAACCGGGTAGACACGCGACTCGCGAGCTAGGTCGAGGAGATCTTGCTCACTCACTATTTCGTAGTAAATACTTTCTGAAGGAATGTACATGAGAGCGAAGTCTAGAGTGCCTTCTTCCGGCAAAATATACTTGCTGGAGATATCTTTGATGTGTTTTTTGACGTCTCTCACAAAAGCAGTGCGGGCGGCGGCTTTGTCGGTAGCCGAGACGGCTTGATAAATCTTCTGAAAATTTTCCATGGGGAACTTGGAATCAATCGGCAGAATGCCGGCTTGAGTCTTGATGGCGGCATCCACGATCTGACCACCCTTAAAGTGATACTGGAGATGAAAGCTATTTTTAGGAAACATCTGGCCGATAAGGTCCTTGAGAACTTGTTCACCAATGTTGCCTCTGAGTTTGGGAGACTTGAGATAGTCTTGAAGATCTTTCATCGAGCGACTAACTTCACCAAAAGCGCCGGCTTCTTTCTTGAGATCGGAGATGACGGCAGTAGCTTGATCGAGACGGCTGAAAAGCTCGCGATAATTTTGCTGGAGGGAGGCGTTCGTGGTGCGATTGGTGGTGTCAAAAGACTGCTGAAGAGACTTGAGCCAAGCGTTTAGAGTGGGGTCGGTTTTTTGGACTTCCAACTTCTGCTTCAAGAGGAGATAGACGGCGAAGAGTCCGATGGCGAGAAAGATAATGATGATTAAAGTGTCGGAAGACATAATTCATTTTAGCCTAGTGGAGTGAGATTGCCACGTCGGGGTACCTCCTCGCAATGACAGCAGTACAGTGTGGTTAAATTGAAGGGAGGATCCCCGCTTTCGCGAGGATGACAGGATAATATGGAGATAATTAAACACAGACAGAAAAAAAGGTATGGATGGCTAGTTTTTTTGGCGGCCTTAAACTGGGTGGCCATTGGGCTGGTGGTTTGGAAAGTAGATCCGGAAATGATCAAAGACTTTATTCTTCCAGGAAGCTATTTACCCATGACCTTTTTAACGATGGGGGGGATTTTTTGGCTATTGGCGATATTATTTTTGTCTGCCTCTCGAGCACTACGGTGGACTATGGGAATAACGGCGTTTTTGGAGATGAGAGTCTTAGGTCTGGGGTCTGTTATAAACGGAGTGCTGATATTGGGGCTGTTGATTTCGCTGGAGATATATCTCATCAAAACAAAAACTCAAGGAATCAAGGAATCGAGAACTCAAGACGTGGAGTAATTTATATAGATTCCCGATCAGGCCTGCCTGTCGGCAGGCAGGTCGGGAATGACGAGTGTATGGTAAGTGGAGTGAGACCCGCCTGCCGGACGGGCAGGTTGCCACGCTTCGCTCGCAATGACGATGGCGGTGTGGTTTAATTAATTAAAGTTATTATTTTGGACAGAATTATGCAACTTTCACACAACCCGATTAACAAAACCTTAGAAAAACAGCTGGGACAGATGCTTTACCAGACTTTGGCAGAGATTTCTTCACCGGCAGACCTAAAAATGGTACTGGAGGATGTTCTGACCGAGGGGGAGAGGGTGGCGGTTTTTAAGAGGTTGGGGATAGCTCTTTACTTGGACAAGGGTAGAAGCTACGAAGATGTCAAGAACAATATCAAGGTCAGTTCGGCCACGATCGCCACAGTGGCAGAAAGTCTGGGTAACTCCGGCTGGCAAGAGGTAATCCGCAGAGTTAAGGCTGAGGAATGGGCTGAGAAGTGGACAGAGAAGAT
>JAGVOE010000012.1 GCA_020052895.1 Candidatus Woesebacteria bacterium | reverse complement strand
GTTGGAAGTTCTTACGAGCACCGGGACAATTTGATTGTCGCATGCCTGGGTGTGGTGGAATTCTCTCTGGAGAGACCTTTCCGATGCAAACAGGATGTCATTCCTATTCGCCTTGTCGAGCTTGCACTGCTTGTGGTAGAGTGCATTCGTATGATGGTGATCTGATGTTTGGCAGAGCTGGACACTCACCTTTCTTGAGAGATGGGGAGATTGAATTGGTGCTTGAACCGGTGGATTTAGCTTCCGGTAAACAGTACCGAACGACCAGCCAGCTATTCATTGAAACCGGCGAGGACTGTAAATATGATAACCTGCCGAAAGGTAAGCTCCTTATTTTTGAGCATATGGATGAGGAAACGTTCTGTTTTACCAGCTCAGAGGAAGTTGGGGTTGGATATCGTCTGCATCGTGGTGACGTCAACTTCATAGAGCCCATCTAGTTGTATAGTTTTTTATTTAGGAGCCTTGGCACTTTTGCCCTGGCTCTTTTTTGTTGGTAAAATTGGTAGGTATGACTAGAGTGCTTTGTGCAACTGATGGGGAAACTTTTTAGTCACGATTTAATCTTAATCACAGAGGGAGTCTAGCCAGTTTCCAAACTTTTGGCTTGAGCCTAACCTTTAATTGCTATACTTTGGTATGAATAAAGAGGTTTTTAGGGAAATACTAGATAAGCTTGAAGGGCTGAATTATTTTTTCACTTCAGGGCTTTCGGTGGCAATAAGGACTGGTGGAGAAAGAGTGATAGACGATATTGATATTGTGATTGATCCTAAAGATATTGATATTTTTGCTAACAGGCTGGGAACAACATCCTTAAACAGAAGAATAGACAAAGGAACTTTTGTGGTGAGCGATTATGGATTTGAAGTCGACTATAAGGGTCAAATGGTAGAGTGCACTACCGAATATCCACCCAAACGAATTCAAGAGGGAACTTTTGGTAAGTTGTTTGACAAAAAGATTAAATGCAGTTATTTAGATCAAGTGGTTTATGTGGAACCACTAGAAGAGTTGGTAAATCAAAAAGCCTTTATGGGTAGGGAAAAAGATCTGAAAGATCTTGAATTACTGAGAGGAGAAACTCTAGATAAAAAATTGTTTATGGAAATATCCAAAGATAAGGGTAATTTGGATGAAGTATTGCCTGTCGTCAAGAAGTATTTTGATAGTGTTTGAAGGGGGAATGGGACTAGTATGTATGAATGACGGAGAGAAAAGAAACATCGTTTTCTGGTTACCATAAAAAGAGTGTTTCGGAAAGAAGAGAAATATTGACCGAGGAAGTCGGTTTGTCCGAGTCTGAGACTCTATTACTTGAAAATGGTCTGGAAATGGATAAAGCCGATTTAATGATTGAAAATGTCATTGGTAAGTATGAGATGCCACTAGCCGTCGCAACCAACTTTATCGTTGACGGTAAAAGAATCTTAGTTCCGATGGCCACCGAAGAAGCGTCTATCGTGGCAGGAGCTAGTAAGGCGGCCAAGATGTTTTCTAGATATGGAGGTTTTTTGACTGAAGTGGGGCCATCACTGATGAAAGGCCAGATTCAAATTATTCCTCAGGAGTTGGGTTTGGAGTCTATCGAAATGATTATTAACGACTCGCGAAACTTTTTGATAGATTTAGGCAACTCTATGGTGCCAAATCTGGTGAGAAGAGGTGGTGGGGTAGTGGGAATAGAGATGACCAAAATTTCGGCTACTCGTGTGGGACCAATGGCTTCAATTGATATTTGGGTGAACACTGGAGAGGCGATGGGGGCAAATTTGGTAAATCAGATATGTGAAAGATTGTCTGGTGAAGTAGGTCGTTTGACGAAGGCTAGGGTGAATATTAGGATACTATCGAATTATTCAGAACAAAGAATCACCAAAGCAAAATGTGGGATTCCAGTAAACGGAGAAGATATATCTGAGGACATGGCGAATAAAATTGTCGAGGCTCAAGTTTTTGCTGAGAATAGTGTAGATAGGGCGGTAACGCACAACAAGGGAGTTCTTAATGGTGTTGATGCAGTTGCCTTGGCGACCGGACAAGATTGGCGAGCCATTGAGGCGGGAGCTCATTCATATGCGGCTCGATTTGGATACAAGCCCCTTACCCATTGGTTTGTTGACAATGAGGTGTTGAGGGGTGAGATAGGGTTGCCACTGGCCGTGGGCGTCTTTGGGGGAATCACTGAGTTCCATCCTCAGATAGCGGTTTCTTTAAAAGTTTTGGGAGTGAAGTCGTCTGGGGAGCTTTCCAGTATTATGGCCTCGGTAGGACTAGCACAAAATTTTGCGGCCCTGTACTCTCTCGTGAATCAGGGGATTGTTCATGGCCACGAATCTCTTCACCGGCGGAAGAAAAATACCGGGCAGTGAACGAGGGTTACTTTTTGGAACTATAATGAATAATGATTAAAGTAGAAAGTATTATTGTAGGTGAAGATTCCTTAGAAAATGCCAATAAGGCCAGGATGAGTATCAATGAGTCGTTCCCGGAGGTGGAGTTCTCAATTATTAGTGACTTAGAAGAAATATTAAGCATTGCGGCCAATAATATTCAAGAAAATAATGTTCTGGTAAGGATGGTCATACCTGAAGGAGGGAGTGTTTGTACGGTAGATTTAATGAAAATTTGGTCAGCAAGTTTAAATGGTGCAGATTAGTTCGGCCGTGCGCCCCACAGATTGATTCCACCATAGGCAGTCTGGTAGTGAAATGGGGTCGAGTTTTATACTTTTGTCTTTGACTACACAGGAGCGGTAGACGATCATACATTGATGACAATGGCTTTAAGGGAAATTGAGAGTTCGGACTTGGTGCTGGTAGAACTTTCGGATAAGTCAGTAGGAGTTGGACTGGAGGCTGGATACGCAAAAGCAAAGGGTAAAAAAATTGGCTATCTCTACAAGAGGGGATCTGATCTGCAACAAACTGTCAATGGAGTTGCTGATTATCTGATTAGGTACGATCGGGTAGAGGAGGTGAAGTTGTGGTTTGAAAAATCTGGGTTGTTGAGGGGTGACTTGACACAAGTGGTTAAAAAGCGCTTAATAAGAGCAGATGGTCAAAAGAAAAAAAGTAAAGAAAGTAATCTCAGGAGATATAGTGACGATATTAGTAATGGTAGCGGTGATTTTGAGTGCGGTATTGTTTTTGGTGTCTCGGAGTGCTTCGGGGGACGATACCAAGCATAGTAACCGGACGAATAATGGGTTTAGAGGTGAAAGCGATGAGGTTAAAAAATGGTGGGGCATCACCCCGACACCGACCTCGGCATTATTACTAGTGACGCCAACCCTAACACCGGCGACTCAGATTCAAATTCAGATGTCGGGGCAGTCAAGTACGGTAGTACAGCCGACAGAATCACCTGCGGTGACACCAGTACCAACGGCGTCGCTAACCACTGCTCCTACGCCTCGACCAACGGAGTCACAGACGATTTTCCAAACACAACCAATGACTACCCCAATTGTCGTCCAGCCGGAGATAAAAACGATACCAATAGCGGGGACGTCGGTGATCTCTTCACCGAGTGTGACAAGTGGGAGAAATAGAACTGGTTCTGGATTGATTTTGGAAACGGTAAAGAAAAAGATTGAGTCCATTAGGGGGACAATGAGTGCCCCCACGGTTACCCCGACGCCGCTACCGGCAGCCAAACAAGAAAAAACTAGCCCAGAGATCGATTTGGACAAGATGAAACTAAAATACCAAGTTCGGGAAGGTCAGGTCATTTTGATGGCAGAAGACGAGAATGGAAGACCGATAACAGTGGCCGAGAGTGATATGAGACGAGCCGAGATATCCGCTCTGGGGAAGCTAGAGAAGAAGGGGGTGACACTGAGTATGACGAATGAAAATAGACTAGCCCTGAGTAATAATGGCATAACGGCGGTGACCGAGTTGCCTATTATGATAGATACTGAGTCAAGGTCGGTAGTGGTAGACACTGTAGATGGCCCAAAGACAGTAATTATGCTACCAGATAAAGTACTTAAGAATATTATAGATTTGGGAATTATCACTGGTGTAGATACGAGCGTGATTCCCAGAATCGAATACACGGGAGGTGAGGTGGTTTATGAGTTTGGTGGTAACAAGACTTATAATTTTTTGGGCCTCTATGAGATAACGGTCCCGGTGGTAATCTCGGTGTCGGCCGAGACAGGAGAGGTTGTGTCTAGAAATCAACCGTTGTTAACCAGAGCAGTTAGACTGATATCGATTTAAGACAGAGTGTTGGCAAGACTGAGTCTAGTTATTGGAAGAAGTGATGAAGAATAGTGTAGCCGCCAAGGGAGAGTAGAATCGAGCCAAAAAGATTACTTACCAGAGTAGTCCAGAGATACTTACCCAGAGGGACATGATAGACACCACTAGCCAAGGAGACGATTTTGCCACCCACTTGAGGAATGAATCTACCAAAGATCAGAAAGATAGTGGAGTCGGCGGGAAATCGACTGAGTCCAAAAGGGAGATGTTTATTTTGGCGGTCAAAATCGGCTACTTGACCAAGACCTTTGCCAATGAAGTACTCGATGAGGGCGGCTAGATTGTTACCTAGCCAGGAGACCAAGATTCCTACAAACGGACCGAAGATGGCTCCGTTCAGAATAACGATGGGGTCGGTGGGTATAGGGGTAGCGGAAAGAATCCCCATGAGCATGATGGAGAAGAGGGGGCCGGCAATGCCGGTGGTGGGAATTAGGCGCTCGATGGTGATAAAGTCCTTACGGAAGAAAACAAGAAGAGCGATTGGTAAGCTAAAGGTGGCGAGGACAAAGAGGAGGTGTCCGAATCTTTTGAGCGTTTTCTTTGACATGTACCGTTTTATTATATAAAAATAATTGATGAATAACCGGGAATGAAGCTATCTGAGAAGTCATT
>JAGVOE010000028.1 GCA_020052895.1 Candidatus Woesebacteria bacterium | reverse complement strand
TATAGCGATCACTGGGCTCAAAATAACTTTTTAAATGAGAAGGCCTTAGACGAGGCCAGAAATGTCAGACTAGAACTCGTAAGTGTTCTAAAGAGTCGTGGCCTGGAGGTCGACGAGAGTGTCGCACCCAGAACCAATCTTAAAACCACCAATCAGGCCATCACCGCTGGTCTCCTGGCCAATCTAATAGTTCATACCGGCAAGCATGCCTACAAAAAAGTTGATGGGACCAAGTCCGACATTTACATTCACCCAAGCTCAGTTCTCTTCGGTGGTCCGACCAATGACAATTTCCTGCTGGTCTCCGACGAGATTTTTATGAACACCCAAGGCAAAGCCTACGCCAGTCACTGTCTTAGGGTCAATCCGGAATGGCTTCGTCAGCTTGCACCCCACCTCTCTGATGCCTTGCCCAAACCTCAAAAACCCAAGCCTCATTCTCGACGTCATCGTCATCATCGTTCCTAACTCACAGTTTTTAGTCGGTGTAAACAACCTCTCTTTTCTTAAAGCGAAACAGTTCTGCTGGTCGATGGGCACCACCGGCTAATTTTTCACCTACTGATACTAAAAGATCAGTTGAAAGCATCTTTTTTCGAAAGTTTCTTTTATCTATGTTTTTACTCAGAATAACCTCATAAATTTTTTGCAACTGGCTCAAAGTAAAAGTGCTGGGTAACAGGCCAAAGGCAATACTAGAGTAACCAAGTTTGCTTTTAAGCCTCTCCAGACCATATTTAAAGATACTCTCATGATCAAAAGCTAGGGCCGGAAGATCCGTTATAGAGAAAAAGCCCGTCTCCACCACATCTCCTGAAGCCCGTAATCTCCAGGCTGTCTTTGCCGCCAAGGCCATGTAAGTTACCGAAATCACTCTGGTACGAGGATCTCTCTGAGGCTCACCAAAGGTATAAAGTTGTTCCAAATAAATGTCCTTTACCCCGCTCTCTTCTTTCAGCTCACGAATAGCAGCCTGATCCAAAGACTCATCCATCTTGACAAATCCACCCGGCAAAGCCCACTTGTCCTTAAATGGTTCTTCATTTCGTCGCACCAACAAAAGCTTCAGCTGGTCATCTTCGATAGTAAATAAAATAATATCTACCGCTACTGAAGGTCTTTCGTACTTACTGACATCATATCCTTTAAGCATGTGTCCATTATAGTCTATAATCCATCAGAACCTTAAAATTTCCACTGGAGGAAATATGTCCAAGACCAAACTATCTAAAAACTGGCTCTACCTACTGTCACTCGTTCTCTTTATTCTTATTTATTACTTATCACCTCGCGACTCAACCGTGGCTACCCCCATCACTCCACCAGCTGTCACGGAGGAGACCACCTCTTCATTAGTTCCTGACGAGGTAAGCTGGTACGAGATTTACTTCACCTCCCCTCAAATTCCCTTTGACCATGTCACTACCGGAGGTATCGAAGACTTTCTAATCGAAAAAATAAATATGGCTACGACCACCATTGATCTCGCCGTCTACGAATTTAGTTTAGAAAATGTAGCTCAAGCCTTGATATCGGCCCAAAACCGAGGAGTGGTTGTTCGAGTGGTTTACGACAATGAGTTTGCTGACCCGGATCCACAAATAAAGGAAGTACAGACGGCCGGTATCTCCACTATCCCCGATAAGCGATCCGCGTTTATGCACAATAAATTTTTTATTTTCGACCATCAATGCCTCTGGACCGGTTCATTTAACATCAGCCAAAATGCGGCCTATCGAAACAACGAAAACGCTCTCTATTTTTGCTCCGCCGAAGCCGCCGAAAACTACACCACCGAGTTTGAGGAGCTGTTTTCCGGACAGTTTGGCGTGACCTCACCTTCCAACACTCCTCATCCTAGCTTTGTAGTCGCTGGCCATACCGTCGAAAACTACTTCGCCCCCGAAGACCAAGTCATGGATCAGATAATTTCAGAAGTTTTAGGCGCTCAAAAATTTGTCCACTTCATGGCTTTCTCTTTTACCGATGACCAGCTCGGACAAGCCATGATCAGTGAGCTTCATCGAGGGGTAAGTGTAGACGGAATATTCGAGTCAAGAGGCGCCAATACTCAGTACTCTGAGTGCTTACCGCTACGCCAAAATAGCGCCAGTATTACTTTAGATGGCAACCCTCGAACCTTTCATCACAAAGTAATCATCATCGATAGTGAAGTTGTCATTCTCGGATCATTCAATTTTACTGCCGCCGCCAATCAAACAAACGACGAGAACCTGCTTATTGTCCACGACACCGCTCTGGCCACCGATTACGAAGCTGAGTTCCAGCGAATGAAGCTACTCTCAGTCGCACCGGCTGATAATACCTGCCAGTCCCAGTAACCTACCTAGTCCCGCTAGCCGCGGGACTTTTTGTGAATCATTACACCACTAACTCCTCTATAATATCGCCATGTCTTTCGCAAACGAATTCAGACCATTTTCCCCGGCCGAAGTTCTCAAAGCCTCCGGTGAAACTGCCGTTCATCGGTACGGACCGTCGCATCCGGCCAGGATACTGGTAGAAAATAGCCTGGTTACTGGTCCAATCTTTGATTGGGGTTGTGGACACGGTTATGATCTCAAGTACTTTCGTCAACATGGTCTAGACTGCGACGGCTGGGACCCAGTTCATCGCCCGGAAACTCCACCGTCAGAATTTCCTCCAGATATCTTTAGTTGGGTCCACTGTGCTTTTGTTTTAAACACTCTACCGTGTCCCCGACAGAGACAAAAAATTCTCACTGATATCTACCACTTTCTGCCACCATCCGGTCATCTATCTCTCACTGTGCGTTCACAAGCCGAGCTTGCTTCACATATTAAGTCGAACTGGTATAAATCTGGCGATGGTTGGATCACCAGTCGAGGTACTTTTCAAAGAGGTTTTTTGGCCGATGAACTGTTCGAGATGCTTAGCCCTCTATATTCAAGTATTTCCGTTGTCTCCAAGAAACCAATCTTCGTCATTGCCGAAAAATAGCTTAGAGTTACCAAAGGTGACTATTGAGAAAAAATAAAGATCAAAAAGAAACTCAGTAGAATCACTCCTATCCATTTTGAAGGCCTACGACCACTACTTTGCTTCAAAATCCAAGCAAAACCCAGAGTGGTAGAAGCTAGCCACCACCACTCCTTACTAGAAACTACGGTAGCCACTGGAAATAGCATCAGCCCACCACCAATAAGTAGTAAGTTATAAAGATTGCTACCGATAATATTGCCCACGGTCAGCTTTTCCTGATGATCCTCCTGGCTAAAGATAGTGGTCAGTAGCTCCGGCAGAGAAGTAGCTATCGCTGTTAATGTCAGACCCAGAACTGTGGTTGATATGCCGGACAAGAGCGAGATGGTTTCGATAGACTCCACTACCCACCAGCCACCAGCGATCATACCGAGTAGCAATAGTGGTACCAAGATAGCCGTTCTTGGTCCCCAAGCGTCTTTTTTTAAAACTTTGGTCTGCTTTAAGTCCTCGTGATTTCTACCTAGGATTCCTAAGTAGTATTCCCAGAGGCTAATGGCTAAGGCTAGGCCTATCAATAACAATCCCGAGGCTACTCTGGGTATCATCCCAGACTGAGTTAAAAAAAAGAAAAAAGTGGCCCCCAAAAGAATCATCACATTCCGCTGCGTCTTGGTCGTACCGATTCTCAATCTACCCATAAAAATGCCGACTGGGAAGACCATGAGAACGTTAATGATATTTGAGCCAATGATGTTTCCCATAGCCAGGCCCACATCTCCTTTGATAGCCGACACGATCGACACTACCATCTCCGGTAACGACGTTCCCAGGGCTACCACTGTAATTCCGATGATTAGTGGGGAAATACGAGCCAGACGAGATAATTTTTCCGCTAGTTTGACTAATTTTTGGGTGGAAAACAAAAGGATGGCTATTCCGACTAAAAATTTAAGTAACGATTCAGACATAATTTAATTATATATAATTAAATTTGACCTCCATTGCCAATCCATACCTCCATGTTTCCAGACCAAAACTATCCAGGACTATCATCAAAAGAAGCCACCCTTAGACAACAACAATTTGGTCCCAACAGCCTGCCCGAGCAAAAGCCGCCCAGTCATCTGTCCCTTATCCTGGCGCAAATTCGAAACCCATTAATCTATATTCTACTTTTAGCGGGGATAGCCACCTTAGCTATCGGAGATCTAGCAGACGCCGTCATTATCTTATTGGCTGTGGCCTTAAATACCGTTCTAGGTTTCATTCAAGAGAGAAAAGCCTCGGACGCCCTTCACGCCCTAAAGCACTACGTTACTTCACAAGTCACCGTCCTGCGCGACCACCAGCGAGTCTATCTAGAAACATCACAGATCGTCCCAGGTGATGTGCTTATTCTGGGGCAAGGCCACAAAGTACCAGCCGATGGTCAGCTAGTATTTGCCAATCGTCTCTTTATCGATGAGTCATTGCTTACTGGCGAGAGTGTGGCCATCAAAAAGCTCTCAGGCGACACCATTTACATGGGTACCACTATTACTCTTGGTCAAGCGGTTATGATCGTTAGCCAGATCGGTACTAGCACCAAAATGGGCGCGATCGCTGTTCAAATTCAAAAACCAGAAGAGGATACCCCTCTCCAAAAACAACTCAACGGTCTTAGTCGGCAACTGCTGACGGTGGTTATGGTCTTGGTCTGCCTAGTTTTTCTGGCTGGGCTTTATCACCAATACACCCTCTTCGAAATGTTTACCACCTCGGTCGCTCTAGCCGTCTCTAGTATTCCGGAGGGTTTGATGGTCTCCTTGACCGTGGTTTTAGCTATTGGCATGCAAAGAATTCTCAAACGTCGAGGGCTGACCAGAAAACTGACCGCCGCCGAAACCCTGGGTGGGGTGACCGTCATCTGTATCGACAAAACCGGCACCCTAACTCAAGGCCAAATGAAAGTTGTCGACTGCCTTGGTAATCAAGAAAAAATTGCCGAACAAGTATTACTAGCCAACGACCTAGATGATCCCATTATCGTCGCGGCCTTTGAGTGGGGTCAGTCTATTCTAAAAAACTTTAATTCTCTTCATCAGCGCTTGGATAGTATTCCCTTCTCTTCAAAAGAACGTTTTTTTATCAGTCTCCATCGCTGGTCCAAAGATCACCACCGAATCTTTGTCAACGGTGCTCCCGATGTCCTACTCCCCTGGACCAACCTCTCTCCCAAGGAAATAGAGAGAGTTACCTCCGCCATTGACGATTTGACGAGCCATGGCAAAAGAGTCATTGGACTGGCACAAAAAGATGTCTCCAGCCAACAAACGACTTTAGTACCCGCCGATGCTCGGACTCACCTTACCTGGGTCGGTCTACTGGCCTTCTCCGATCCAGTGAGAGAGAGTGCCAAGTCTGCTCTGGAGCAGGCCTCAGCTGCCGGTATTCGAACTCTGGTCATTACCGGAGATTATGCCAAAAACTCGGAATATGTAATGTCTGAGCTGGGCCTTCAGCTTACTTCAGACGAAATTTTAACAGGTGACGAGCTGGCCACTCTTTCAGTTCACGAACTTTCACAAAAGGTGGGGACCATTCGACTCTTTGCCAGAACTACTCCAGAACAAAAACTAAAAATTGTCGAGGCATTAAAGAATCAAGGTGAAGTTGTGGCCATGATGGGAGACGGTGTCAACGACGCCCCAGCCTTGCATGCAGCTAGCATTGGTATCGCTGTCGGAGAAGCCACCGATGTCGCCAAAGAATCTGCCGATCTGATACTTTTAGACTCCAATTTTTCCACCATCATCGGGGCCATTGAAGAGGGGAGACTGATGTTTGAAAATATTCGGAAGATAATTTTATATCTCCTGTGTGATGCTTTTGAAGAGATTATTGTTGTTCTAGGCTGTCTCATGATTGGACTGCCTCTACCGGTCACGGCTGTTCAAATACTCTGGATCAACCTGGTCTCTGATGGCCTTCCGGATCTAGCTCTCACTGTAGACAATCAGAGAAAAGGCCTGATGCTAGAAAAACCCCGAGTTGCTAGCAAAGGTCTGGTTAATGCCTGGATGGCCAAACTCATTGGCCTTGTCAGTCTTGTTTCCGGATTGATTGCCTTGACTACATTTATCGTGGTCTATCGTCTAACCAGCGATCTTACTACCGCTCGCTCACTGACTTTTGTTGTCTTAGGTTTAAACTCCTTAGTCTATGTATTTTCTGTCCGGTCCTTGATGAGTCCCTTCTGGGAAAATCACCTTTTTGATAATCGCTGGCTGGTGGTTGCCGTCTTGGGTGGTATCGTTTTACAGGCCCTACCATTTGTCAGCTCCGGGTCACGTCACTTTTTTGGTTTGGCCGATCTCAGTTTAAGCTACTGGCTGTTAGCTGGTGGTCTAGCTATCACCATGTTCTTTGTTATCGAGATTTTTAAGTACTTCTATCAATCAAGACTAAAGATCAAAGCCGCTTAATTCCTCTAAGTCCCAAGACCAACATATTCATTCCTTACTACTCCGATTTCCTAGCCTCTTCCTCAAGTACTCCCAGCCAGCGGCCAATCTCCGGTGCCTTATTAGTTAGCTGAGCCTTCATAACCTCCTCAATCGCCACAGCCCAGTTCTTTTCGGCCACCGCTATTTCTGCTAGCTTAATTCTGGACTGCCAGAGCTTAGGATTAATCTCGGCCGCTGCCTGAAAACCCGCCTTGGCTAGGTCAGTTTCACCGAGACTCAGATAAGCATTGGCTCGGTTGTGTATTGCGTCGGCGTATCTGGGATTAAGATCAATGGCCGTAGAAAATTCTTGGATCGCTTTTTGATACTCACCCTGATTGCTGTAAACATCCCCCAAGTTATTGTGGTTTTGCCAGCTGTGAGGCGAACTCTTCGCTGCGGCCAACCATAAGTGATCAGCTGTTCGCCAGTCCTGAATGCGATTTAGGGATCGGCCAATCATTGCCATCAGAGCTATCCAGACAAATATCTTGATCGGTAAAGCCAGTGCCTTTCTCTTCATTACCTGAAAAATCAGCCCGGAAATGAGCACTGCTACTCCAGCATAGCCCAGATAGGCATACCTCTCGGCCACTAAGGAGCTAACCCCAAATGGCAAAAGCGCCGGTATCATGGAGGTCACCAAAAAGGCTCCCCAGAACCACCACTCGTCCTTCCTTCTTCCACTAAGTCCTACCGCTAGAGCAAAGACCAGACTAAGACTACCATACCAAACCAGACTCTGCCAGCCAAGACTCACTTCCGAGTGGTACAGTGTCAGATCCTTGGGCCAAACATACAGATAGAGATAGTAGCCGATCGCTACCAAAACTTTACTCAGCGGGCTGTCTACCTGTCCGGCTGTTGGGTTGTAGTACTCGGCTTGAAGACTTTCCACTCTTCTTCCCAATATTGCAAGCAAACCTAGGCCTCGAATTAGAGAGATCGTCAGTAAGGCCGCGAGTAACCACCCCGTCCGAGGCAGTCTATTCTTGCGCCAGTCCCAGATTAGTAGCAGGATCGGTATAAAAATAAACTTTTCGGTGGTGATAAGAGCCAGTGACCAAGTTATGATCTCCAGCCAATCTTTGTAGGGTGTTCTCTGGTCATCAAAGTGTAAATACAGGCACCACATAGTCATGAAGCCCCCCAAGACGTAGGAAATACCCGAGATCCAGATCACTGGCTCTAGTGTCACCGGGGCCAGAACAAACAAAGCACTGGCCAGCCAGGCTACCACAAAAGGCTGAGTTCTTCTGACTATGGCGTAAAGTAAACCTGCCGTTAATAAGTGAAAAAGAATACTCATTAGTCTTAGAGGCCAAGGGACGACTCCAAAAATATTAGTCAGCAAAAAGTAAATCAAGTTCTGTAGCGACCCGATCAGTCGGAGCGTTACATTGCTCCACGAGGTAATGAGGGGGTTATTCAAAATCGCGGGTATATCATCCGACACAAACTGATTGGGCCAGCTAGTAGCCAATACCAAAAAGGCTACCCCTAGGAGAGCCGCCAAAGCGTATTTTTCATAGACCAAAGGCTCCGTCACATCCTCCTTAGTCCCCAGCAATTTATCAATCTCCCTCCTTGATAAGTTTAAGTGATGGGCTATTTCTTCTGCTCCCAGCTTGTGTTTGTGCTTTTTAAACCATTTCTGCTGTTGTCTATTTAACTTTATCTCTTTCCCCATGGCACTACTATCATATCTCACCCAAAAATCCCCGTATAGCTAAGTATAAATTTCCCAAATAAATATAGACACAGAAAAAGGAGCGTCATGAGAAAACCACCGCCGAACCAATGCTCGACGGCTTCGACAGCTCAAGTCATTACGAATCCTATCTCAACAAAGAGCTGCAGATTATTCCTGCCGATGAACTCAAAGCCACAAAGACAGTTGACGCCTCAACAGTAAAGTTCTACCGGGGCCTTCGTCATAGATCGATCAAAGATATTCTGAAATATGCTCCAACCTACGGATCGAAATATCAGTCTCTCGTTCTGTGCAATTCTGTCTCTGTAAAGAAATAATTACCTACCACAAACCCGCCATCTGGTGGGTTTTTTTTAGTAAGCGAAACTTCTTTGAGTAACGTCAAGGTTGTTGGAATAGAACCACATCTATCAACCAACCATTTGTCGCCGGACTTAAGCTTTGTAAAAGTTTTTAACTAAATTTCTAAC
>JAGVOE010000002.1 GCA_020052895.1 Candidatus Woesebacteria bacterium | reverse complement strand
GAAGAGGAGGAAAAGAAACCGGTAAAAGCGGATTTTATTTTAACCATCTTTTTATCTGTATTAAGCTTTGCGATCCTTTTTTACAAAACTAGAGATCAGGGCTGGGAGGGACTTGCCATCTCGCTGGGAGGAGCTATTTTGGTTGGTTTTGTTTCTCTTGTTTTAATGTATCCGGAGAAAGAAGAAGCCGGGGAGATAGTTGAGACAGACGAGATAAAGGAGGTAAACGAAGTCAAAACAAACAAGTTTAACTATAATTTCGATTACAAACGTCTTTTTCTCTCGCGTGTAAGAATTCCCATCCCTATCGTTCTTGTATTGTTAATTATCCTCGTCATCTTTATCCCCAAAAACAACACCAAAGTTCTCAACTTGCCTACAAACACGGTAAATGAGTGTGTTACGGCTCAGGAACCAACGATACTGCCCGTAGTTGACCCTTCGGTAAAAATAGTCGTCTTCAATGCCGGTGCCGAAAAGGGTGAAGCTACCAGAATTGGCAATCTTTTCAAACAGGCAGGATATGTAGACGTTAGCGCCACCGACTCTGCCAAAAAAATTGACAATGCTCTGGTTGAGTTTCGGGAGAGTGATAGCGATCAAGCCGGTTTGATAGCCGATATTCTAAAAGGGGAGTACTTGACCGTCAATCGTTCCCCCATGGCGACTCCTTCCGCCGAAATTAGAGTTAGTTTGGGGGCTCAGCCAAAACCCTCCAGTGTCAACCCTGACTACCAAAATGAAAACCTCGACTTCTTCTTTAATTAAATATTGACCGGGTCGCGATACATTTGGGAATGATGGTAGCTAAAGGATGCTATAATTTATTCATGAATTTTGATCTACAACAAGCACAAAAATTGGGTATAAGATTGGCGGTTTTATTTGGTTCACAAGCCGAAGGAACCGCACGATCCAATTCCGACACAGACGTTGCTATCTTAACCGACAGACAAACAACCTACACCAATTTTACCAATATTTATGAATATTTTTCTAATATTTATGGTAGTACTGTCGACGTCCGTTTTTTAAACGACTCCGATCCACTTTTCCGCTATCAAGTTTTTAAAAATGGCCGATTGTTAATCGGTAATAATAACGATTTTATTAAAGAGAAAATCTTGGCTCACAAAATGTATGTTGATGACGTTTTACCTTACCAAGATTTATTCATGAAAAAAATTAAAAATAATCAAAAACAACTCGAAAATGATCGATAAAAATTTGATTCTCTCAAAAGTTAGATCCATTCAATCCGATATCGAAAACCTAAAAAGTTTCCAGAAATATTCCTTTGGGGAAATTGTCTCTGATTATGTAAAACACAAGGCTATCGAAAGAATCACCGAAGTCATTATTAATGAAGCCATTGATATTAATCAGCACCTTATTGCCAACTCCGACAGTAAAGACTTCTCCTTTGATTACAAAAAAAGTTTTACCATGCTAGGGGATTTGAACATTTTGCCTCCTGATTTTGCTCAAAAAATTTCACTCTCAGTTGGTCTCAGAAATATATTGGTTCACCAATATCGTGACTTAGATGAAAAAATATTTTACGCTTCAATTCCGGACTGCGTTTCCCAATACACAGAGTACTGTCAACTCATAGTGGATTACATTGAAAAGCAGTGAGGTGAAACAAAGGTTTTTAGATTTGATGGTTATATTTGCTTGTTTTTTGGTTTTCCTAGGGTTGCGGCTGTACCCGTATCTTGGTAGTGAAGTGCCACTGGGGTACGACGCCGGTTTGTATTTGTACGGTTTTAAGAACTTCCCCTTTGTAATTCCTTGGCTTAGGACGATGTTTCCTCCGGGACTGTTTGCTTTTGTCAAAACCATCCCCGTAGACCCAACCTATTTAGTTATTCCTTTGATATTATTTTTCTCCACACTTTTGTTTATTTCCCTCTATCTTTTTGTCAACCGGCTTTTTGGCAAAAAAGCTGCTTTTTGGGCAGTGTTTTTATTAACCTGTTCACTTGTACAGTACCGTGTCTTTTACTGGTACTATCTCAAAAATATTGCCGCTCTGGCTTTTTTGTTCTTTACCTTCTACTGTCTCTTGAGCAAGTCTTACTGGGCCGTATTTTGGGGGGTTTTGGTGGTTTATTTCCATTCACCAACCGATTTTGTCCTGTATTCTGCCTTGGTTTCCGGCTTGATATTTATTAAAGGTCAGCGACGATATTTTCTTTTAACATTGGCTTTAACGCTTTTATTGGTTTCACCATATATCATTTCCAATTTTAGTCTCAGTTTTGCTCCAATAGTGCAGGGGATAGCCACCACTATCGGTAAACCATCAGGAACCTTCTACGAGCCCTTACAGGTCCTTGTATTGAGTATTCTGTATGTACCCCTTGGTTTGTACGCCTTTATCAAAGACTACCGGAAGACTCCTTTTTTGATACTACCTACCGCAGGCTTACTGGTAACGGCTATTCTCCAGCTATTCTTTTACCGCCGTCTTTTGATCTATCTGGATCTATTTCTTCTAATCTTTGCCGCTTATTACTTGGCAAAAATTAAAAACAAATTATTTTTAATAATTTTTGTAATTTTAAACTTGGTATATATTTCATTTTTTGTTAGAAAAACGGCTTATCCCCAGATCAATTTTGATGAGTTTGCCGAGATCAAGTCAATTGATGTTGATGGCTACTTGCTGTCTACCGACGAAATGAACTCGCCCTGGCTTATGGGCTACAGTAGGACCAAACAAGTGATCACCACCGGCCTTGATCCCGCCGTTAACTACTGGACAAGAAACGAGTGGAATCAGTTTTGGTTTGGTTCACTTGATGAAGAAATTGAGATGTTAAAAACCCTACCCCAACCGCTATATGTCTATCACTCCGATCGCCAGCCAACCATGCCGTTTGTGGATGACAGAGAGTGTTTTGATAAAATCTCCTGGCGAGTGTACAAATTCATTTACAGCTGTCCCTAAAATACTTTTGGCCAAAGCCCCGTCCTCATCGCCAAGAAGCATTAAACTATTCGTCATCGCGAGCGTAGCGTGGCGATCCAGAGAGACATGGATTGCTTCGGCTCGAGTACGAGACTCGCAATGACGTTTTTGAACCTGTGATAACTAATTGTTTGAATGAAAAACTGGATTAACTAAGCAGGTTATATTTCAAAATACACCACAAGGCCCAGAGCCCATCTCTCCAGCCAATCTTTTTACCTTGCTCATAATTTCGGCCGTGATAACTAATACCGACTTCGTAGACTCTGGCTCCCATTTTGGCCACCTTCGCCGTAAACTCAGGCTCCAGCCCAAAACGGTTTTCTTGTAGATCAAGTTTTTTGGCTACCTCCACGGTAAACATTTTGTAGCCGGTCTCCATATCGGTCAGATTGATGTTCGTACACATATTAGAAAGAGTGGTCAGTAGATTATTTGCCACCATGTGCCAAAGGAAGAGCACTCGATGCGGTCTATTTCCCATAAATCTGGATCCGTATACTACGTCGGCGTCACCGTCGAGGATTGGCTTAAGTAAGATGGGCAGTTCTCTCGGATCGTACTCCAGGTCAGCATCCTGAATCACGACTACCTCCCCTGTAATTTCCCTGAGACCTCTCCTGATCGCCGCGCCCTTCCCCTGATTCTTCCTCAAGGTAATAATTTTTATTGAATTACCTTTTGTCTTGATTCCTAGATTTCTTGAGTCCTGCCTGCCGGCAGGCATGGTCTTGAGTTCTT
>JAGVOE010000040.1 GCA_020052895.1 Candidatus Woesebacteria bacterium | reverse complement strand
CTTCAGTAATGCGCAAAGCCGCCAAAGTTAAGGCTTCCGATAAACAGCTACCCATCATTCTCACCAAAAACTTAATTCATAAATACCTCGGCCCTATTAAGTACAGTCACACTCTGGTCGAAAACGCTGATCAAATTGGTTTGGTCACCGGGCTAGCCTATACCAAGGTCGGCGGTGACATTCTCTTTATCGAGGTCGCTATTATGCCCGGTAGTGGCAAGATCACCCTCACCGGTCAGCTCGGTGATGTGATGAAAGAGTCGGCCAAGGCGGCTTACTCCTATGTCCGTTCTCACTGCCACATGTTAAATATTTCTGAGGAAAAAATTGCCAAGTCTGATATCCATGTTCACGTTCCCGAAGGCGCTGTTCCCAAAGACGGCCCCAGCGCCGGACTTGCCATCACTACAGCCATCATCTCCGCCTTTACCAATCAGCCTGTTAAAAAAGATCTGGCTATGACCGGTGAAGTTACTCTTCGCGGTCGAGCTCTGGAAATCGGTGGCGTCAGAGAAAAAGTGGTCGCTGCTCATCGCGCCGGGATTAAAGTCGTTATCCTCCCCAAGGAAAACGAAAAGAATTTGGTCGACTTGCCCGAAAAAGTCAAGCAAGACCTAGTCTTTCACTTTGCTAAGAATATGGATGATATTGTCAAGATCGTCTTCGCCAAGCCAGCCAAGATCCGATAGCTACCGCCACCCCTCCCCAAATCATAGCCATGGGGACCCCGTTCACTTTCCAGATTATTTCTTGTGGCCTCAAGCCTTCCAAAAGGATTCTAATTAGTCCATAGCCGATTAAGTAAAGTCCGGTTAACTGCCCGGGTCTAGTTTTTTTCTTGGTCCACCACCATAAAAAAACAAATAAAATTAAGTTCAGTCCCGCTTCATAAGCAAAAAGCGGCTCACCATTTTTACCGTAAAGTTCTCCGTTCATCCAGTTACCCAGCCGCCCCACCGCCTGAGCTAGAGGCACTCCCACTATCAGACCGTCTAGGGTTTTCAAAAAACTCAGTTTCTTGGTTAAGCAATAAATATACACGGCCATCACTCCTCCTCCTATCGCTCCCCAGATACCCAAGCCTCCTTCCCAAATATAAATAATTTTTATCGGCTGGAAGACATAATACTCTGGCCAAAAATCAATCACATGGTAAAGTCTGGCTCCAATGACACCTCCCAGTATCGCCGCCGGCAAAACCGCCATCAGCCCCGCCACCTCCTTTTGGTTTTTGGCTCGTCTCAGCGCCACTTCTATGGCTAGCCATACTCCGATACCTATCATTAGACCGTACAGATGTACCTTAATACCCAGTATCTCTATCACTTTAAAGAGTCAATAAACTGCTCCATTTTCATCATTCTGATCTCGTTTTCTCCCCGAGACTTAATCTCGACTTCGTTCGTGGCCAGACTTTTATCCGAGACGATCATTCTCCAAGGACAGCCAATTAAGTCAGCATCGGTAAATTTTCTGCCGACATTAATATCTCGGTCGTCCCACAACACCTCCACACCGCTAGCGGTGAGCTGATCATATATTTCCTGAGCTTCCTTGTCTTTCTTGATGTCGATAAGATAGACCGTAAAAGGAGCTATCTGCGCCGGCCAGATAATACCTTTGTCATCGTGAAACTTTTCCACGATCACTCCCATCGTCCTACTGACGCCAATACCATAACAGCCCATGATCGGATAAATAAACTCACCGGTACTGGTAGCTACTTTTAGATCAAAGGCTTTGGTGTACTTCTGTCCCAGGTCAAAAACGTTACCTACTTCCGCCGCCACCGCCGGGATAAGCTCTTCCTTCTTACATTTGGGACAACTATCTCCTGGTTTATAGCTATTGATATCATCTATATTGACGCAGAACTCACAGCTATTACAGTAAAGAATATTTACTTCTCCTGCCTCAGTCGGCACTTCAAATTCGTAAGAAACTTTTTCGGTAAAAGCCCCTCCGGAGGCTTCGGTCACCTTAGCCGAGAGACCCATTCTGGCAAAAACTTTGAGATATGCCTTCTTGGCTACTTCATAAAATTTGTCAAAATCCGCCTGATCAAGATGAAAAGAGTACATGTCCTTCATCAAAAACTCTCTGCCCCTCATAATGCCGGACTTGGATCTTAGCTCATCTCGAAACTTCCACTGGATATGGTACGGCCGCCGGGGTAAGTCTCGATAAGACTTAATAAACTCCTTCATAGCTGGAGTGACCACTTCTTCTTGAGACTGTCCCAGAGCGTATTCTCTGTCGGTTCTACTTTTTAGCTTAAACAAAACATCAATTTCCCAGCCACCCGTTTTTTTCCAGATTTCGGCCGGATGTAGCATAGGCATCAGCATTTCTTCTCCGCCAATAGCGTCCATTTCTTCTCGCACTATCTGCTCTATCTTTCTCAGCACCCGTAATCCAAAAGGCAAGTAGGTATAAACTCCGGCCATGAGCTGTCTGACAAAGCCAGCTTGAACTAGTAGTTTGTGGTTAATGGTGTCGGCATCTTTGGGAGCCAGTTTTTCGGGCTTAAAACCCATCTTACTCATTCTCATATAGCTATTTTATATCAAAGCAACCGCCATCACACTCGTCATTATCGACCTGATATCATGGTGTTAGATGATTACTCCTCTCTCTCTGACTATTACCAAGGCTTCCGGTGCGTCAGAAGCCTTTAACGAATCAAAGCTAGCTAAATCACTTACAGCTACCGGCCTTTCCACCAAGGAAGCCTCAGAGGCCCTTGACTATCTCAAAGGTCATCTTCAGAGGAGTGTCTCCACTCAAGACATTCACCAGCAAATGTCATCTTACTTAAGAGATCATGCCCCGGTAAACAACTACTACAATTATGGTCTAAAGCGAGCCATTATGGACCTTGGTCCATCAGGCCATCCTTTCGAGACTCTGGTCTCCGATGTTTTGAGGCACTATGGTTATCAGACGGAAGTTAGTGTTATTGTCTTGGGTAAATGTGTTACTCACGAAATCGATGTTGTTGCCCGCCAAAAAGACAAACAATTTTTTATCGAATGTAAGTTTCATAACAGCGCCGGCATCAAGACTGATGTCCAAGTCGCTCTCTACACCTATGCCCGATACTTAGACATCAAGTCTGCCATGGAGCATGGACATGGTACCCAGACGACTTATCATCCCTGGCTAGTGACCAATACCAAGGTTACCTCCGAAGTTCTCGATTACGCCAAATGTGTCGGGCTAGAAGTGACCTCTTGGACTTACCCCGAGGGTCGCGGTCTCTCCAGTCTCGTTATGGCTGCCGGTCTTCATCCAGTCACTCTAGCTTACTATCTGCCCCGCTTTAAGATTGGACAGCTACTAGAGCGGGGGATAGTCACCTGTGCCAGATTAAAAGAGGCCATCGATAAGCAATCAGTGAGCGACATTCTTTCTCTAAGTGAAATTAAAAGAGTCCACCAAGATCTCCAATATATTTGTCAATCAAAATGAATAATATATTTATTCGAGTTACCATTTTTAGTCTTGCATTATTTGGAGTGTACAAAATGTTTCCTCAAATTTCCGGACCAGCTGACTACTATCTAAAAAATCCTCAATTTCAATCTTCGGTCGTAATTCCGGCTATCATCACTGCCAACAAAGCTCTGCCCGCCAAAATCCAAATTCCTACTCCGGATGTGATGGGAGTGGCCACCGAGTACACTGGCGAGGCTCCCCTCAAATCGATCACCGATGAGATCAGTCAGCAGGCCGCCAGTTTGGCCGCCAGCCAAATAGAGCAAATTAAAAAATCTGCTTCAGATCAGTTTTGCCAAGTTTTGTTGGAAAAAATAAAAACCGAGTGCGACCAATAGTCGGCCATTACCCAATCGTTACTCCTATCATATTCAGCTTGGGTCTGAGAATTTGTTCTCTCAAAATATCCCTTGTAGAGATTTTGAGGATAAAGAACAGATTCGAAGAGAGACAAAACGGTGACGACCGTTTTGGCCGGGGTGAAAGGAATATCAGCAGATATTTCTAGAACACATTAAAAAATTTACCCAATCGTTACTCCTATCATATCCAGCTTGGGTAAATACCTCTTTATTTCACTTCTAAATTTTTCGGCTAGGCTAGCGGAGTAAGCCGCGTTCCTGGTATTTTCCATGTGACCGCAAAGTCTATCTTCATACTCATGAATAATTTCCATAATTTTTTCTCCCTCAGCGTTAAACACAGTCTGATACTTTTGAGGCTCTTTTTCATATTTGTTATGTAGCTCCTGAAAGGCATCAAACTCTTTTTCATACTTGGTCACCATCTCTTTAAAAATTTCTTTAAATTTAGTTGTCATAAAAAAGATTCTATCATGTACACTAGCCTTATGAACAAAATAGTTATCGGTTTGGTTGGTCCTATGGTTTCCGGTAAAGGTGATGTTGGAAAATATCTAAAAAGGGAGCTTGGTTTCATCTACGAAAGCCTCTCCGATCGAGTAAGGGAAGAAGCTGATGCTAGGGGAGTTGAGAGATTCAGGGAGAATCTCGTGGATATAGGAAACGATCTCCGTGAAACTAACGGTAATGCTGTTTTAGCCAAAAGAACCATTGAATTGTTATATGATCAAACAGGGAATGTCGTTCTCGATGGCGTTAGAAATCCGGGAGAAATCGATTATTTAAGACGAGAAATGGGTGCTCTGATTTTCGGTATTGACGCTCCTCAGGAAAAAAGACTCGAGTGGTATCTGGATAGAGCTGAGGAAAGAGGTGAAGACAGTGCCACTGAGGAAGATTTCTACCGAGCTGACAGTCGAGACTACGGTGTTGGAGAAGCAGACTCAGGCCAGCAAGTTGGTCGTTGTTTAGAGATGGCTGATTGTATTATCTACAATGACGGATCCAAGAAGCAAATGTATGAAGGGGTTGAGTACTTTCTGATTCGCCACGGCTTTAGTCCTGAAGGTGCCCGACGCGCCCAGGAGAAAAAATAGGGTCAAAAAAGCCCCCATTTCTGGGGGTAGTAGGGGCTACATATTGACGCGAACTGTGCCGCTCATTTGGATATGAACGTCCTCAATTCTTTCAAGGATGACCCCTTCATAGTCGTACACCGCGGAGACCAGCTCCTCTAACATCTTCACCAGTGGGTGCACTTTCAGATTGACGTCGGACAGCATAATCAGAATCCCGGTGCTTGGCTCAATTTCGCCTATGGTTACCGAGGCCTCAAACCCAGTTGTCTCATGGATTACCCGCCTTATTTCATTAGCCAGATCTTTTTTGTGCTTAAACCTCTCACGAATCTTTTCTTCAGGCTGAACTTCGAGTAGGTGAAACAAATTATCTTTCAGGCACAAAGTAACTTTGATCATTTTAGCCTCCACTTCACTCATTTGAATTTTTTCAAGAACTTCCAGATTATATCAACACCCACACCTTATAGCAACCAGGCTCAGGCTTTCGCCTGTCTCACCTTCTCAAACAAGACCAGAGCCGTGGCCACACTCACATTTAAGGAGGCTACCTCTTTCTTCATGGGGATATTAACAAAGCTATCGCACTCTTTCTGGAGCGGCTCGGATAGCCCTTCGGCTTCCCCTCCCATCAAAATAGCCATCGGCCCGGTCAATTTACTGTCATAGATTGATTTACCCATATCTACCTCCACTCCCACCACTGGCACCGCGTACTTGTGGAGCAGCTTCATCGCTTGAAAAAGGCTCATGGGTATTAGGGGTACATAAGCCACCGCTCCCATCGAGATCTTAGCCACCACTGGTGTCACTTGATGGACTCCATTGGGTGAGGCTACCACCACATCCACTCCTGCCGCCCAAGCCGTTCTCATAATGGCTCCCAAATTTTGTTCATAGTCAATGTGGTTTAGAAGTAGTACCAAAATCTCTCTTTTGTCTCTTAATATTTGTTCAAAAGACTTTACTTCGGGCGCCTCCATAGTGGCCATTACCCCTTGAGCATTTTTGGACTCCGACATCTTTTCTAGTTCTTCAGATCTTATTACCTGCACACTTATACCCCTGTCTCTAGCCAGCTTTTCGATCTCTCTCACTTTCGGATCATGGGCCGACCCGGATCCTATTACCAAAGAATTAACTCTCTGCCCGGACATTAGAGCATCTCGCACCATATTTCTTCCTTCCAGGGTAATAAAATTCGCTGTTTTTGCCATCTCTCAATTATAACGGTAGAAGTACCCTTTATAGACACCCAGTGAGATAATCATCTTTATGAAACTCCCTTCTCAATCTCGCCCTTACTATGTCTTTCTCGGTCGTTTTGCTCCCTTACAGATTGGACATCAGCTTCTTATTGACTCTCTTATCGCTCGTTATGGTCTGCCAAATGTTCTTTTGCTGGTCGGCTCGTCAAACTCTTACAATCCTCGGACTCCTTACACTTATGCCGAGCGGAAAGAGATGATTCAAGCAGTTTATCCCGGTATCAAGGTAGCCCCCTTACCAGACATCAATCCTACTCAAATTCACTTCGATGGCCTGACCAACGATCTCTGGCTAGATCGTCTCCAGCAGCTTGAGAAAAAGATGGCCGCCGAATTTATCTTTTTTGGAGGTAGCCAAGAAGATCTCTCTGTCTTGTCCCAAAGGTTTAAAACTATCGTTTTGGTAAATCGGCATCGTCGCGGTCTCAATATTTCAGCCACTCAAGTCCGCCAAGCCTTAGCCGAAAACGACGAAAAGGCTTTAGACTCACTTTTGAGCCCCTTAGTCCTCCCTTTGGCCAGATCTGGCTATCACCGATATCAGAAACAGCCTCTAGCAAGTTAGTGTACTATGTACTATAATTAAAGCATGATTTCCTCCATCAAGATCGCCCTGGCCCAGCTAGACGTTTCCCCAGGCCATCCGGATATCAATATCCAAAAAATGCTCGCCGAAATTACCCGAGCCAAGAGCCGAGGGATGGATTTGATTATTTTTTCGGAGATGGTTGTCTCCGGCTACCTGCTTGGTGATGAGTGGGAAAATGATTGCTTCGTCAAAGATCTGGTGGGCTACAACGAAGATCTGAGGCGAGCTAGTGCTGGTCTTGCCGTCATCTGGGGTAATGTTTACGTCGACTTTGATAAGAAAGGGGAGGACGGCCGCCCCAGAAAGTACAACGCCGCCTATATCGCCCAGGATGGTCACTGGGTCAGTAACGGTGTCTTTGAAGGTCATACTTACAAAACTCTACTTCCCAAATATCGGGAGTTTGATGACGAAAGACATTTTTTCTCAATGATCAAGCTAGCTCAGGAAAAAGGCAAAAACTTGGCAGATCTTCTCCAGCCCTTTCCTTTGGTCATCAAAGGCCAGACTGTCTTGCTTGGAGCCATTATGTGTGAAGATATGTGGTGCGACGATTACTCGGTAAATCCGACCAAAATTCTTGTCGACAACGGCGCCGAGATTATACTCAATCTTTCCTGCTCTCCTTGGACCTGGCGTAAGAACAACAAGCGTCACCGAGTAGTCAAGTCTCTTCTCGAAAAAAGTCCGGTACCTTTTCTCTACTGTAACAATGTCGGTACTCAAAACAACGGTAAAAATATTTTTCTCTTCGATGGTCACTCCACGGTCTACCACTCCGATGGTACTCTCATGGCCGTTACTCAGGACTACGCAGAGGAAACTCTCGAGGTGGTCATCGGCCCAAAATCATCTCCCTCCATCGCTACTCCGGTGCCCTCAGACCGGCAAGATCTGGTTGAGCTTTTGGTCGGTCTCAAGTACGGTTTAGCCCACTTTTTTCGATCTCTTCCCACTCTTCAAGCTGTTATCGGTCTTAGTGGTGGTATCGACTCGGCCCTAGTTGCTTACCTGCTGGCTCAAGTCTTAGGTCCGGAAAATGTTTATGCGGTCAACATGCCTTCAAAATTTAACTCTGATGTTACTCGGAACTCGGCCGCTCTTTTGGCCCAGAATCTGGGTCTCAATTACGCCGTCTTCCCCATTCAGCCAGCCGTCGATCTCACTCTCAAAGAGCTTTCCGAAATCCGGTTTGTGAGACAAGACAGTTCGGCCAAACAAGTGTCTCTCACCATCTCTCCTCTAACTATCGAAAATATTCAAGCCAGAGATCGCAGTAGTCGTGTCCTGGCCGCCCTAGCTAGCTGCCTGGGAGTCGTCTTTGTCAATAACAGCAACAAGACCGAAACCGCTCTGGGCTACTGTACTCTCTACGGCGATGTCGACGGAGCGATCTCCCCCCTTGGCGACATCTATAAAAACGAGATTTACGAACTAGCCCGCTTCATCAATCAGTACGAGGCCCAGGAAGTTATCCCGTCATCCATCTTGGAAGTTGTCCCCTCAGCTGAGCTCAGCTTGGAGCAAGATGTCACTCAAGGTAAGGGAGATCCCATCCTCTATCCCTATCACGACCGACTCATTCGCTCTTTCGTTGAGTTTCGCTTCGACCCCCAAAATATTCTCGAGCTGTATCAGCTTGGCACTCTCGAAAAAGAGCTCAAAATAGCTCCCGGACTAGTCTCCAAGTACTTTCCCAGTCATCAGGCTTTTATCCAAGATCTCGAGCACAAATGGACTCTTTTTAAGATCAACATCTTTAAGAGAATTCAGGCTCCACCTATCATCGCCGTTAGTCGTCGGGCTTTTGGTTTTGATCTTCGTGAGGCTCAGAACGGAGTTTATTTTACGAGAGAGTACCAGAAGCTCAAAAAACAACTCCTTTCATCAAATTAGTTACTCAGCTAAATTTCAGCTTCACCGCTATAATTCAGTTTGTGAGAATCCTAGTGGTCGAAGACGAACATCGAATTGCGAGTAGCCTCAAAAAAGGTCTCGAACAAGAACACTACGTGGTAGATGTGGCCTATGATGGCCAAACAGGTTTTGACATGGCTTCGGAAGGGGTATTTGACTTACTCATCTTGGATCTCATGCTTCCCGGCAAGGATGGTCTGACTCTAGTTAAAGAGCTCAGGGCCCAGTCGATTCACTCTCCGATTTTAATACTGACAGCCAAAGGTCAAACCCAGGACAAAGTTATCGGCCTAAACGCCGGCGCGGACGACTACCTGGTCAAGCCCTTTTCCTTTGAAGAGCTTCTGGCCAGAGTGAGAGCTCTGTCTCGGCGTCCGCCTACCGTTTCTCCCGAAACCATCACCGTTTCCAATCTCACTCTAAATCAAAAAACTTTTGAGGTAAGGCGAGATGATCAAGTCATAAACCTTTCCAAAAAAGAGTTTACTCTTCTCCTTTTTCTCATGGAGCATCAAGGAAAGATTCTCTCCAAAGATCAGATCATTTCTCATGTTTGGGACTACGACGCCGATGTTTTACTGAACACCGTTGAAGTCTATATTCGCGCCCTTCGCCGAAAAATCGATCTTCCCTTTAAACAATTAATTCCTCTAATCAAGACTGTTAGAGGCTTTGGCTATAAAATAGAAGAATAAAATGTTTAAACACGCCCGCCTCAAATTAACTCTTTGGTATCTGCTGATCCTCATGTCCGTCACCATATTTTTTAGTCTGATTATTCATCAGCTGTTTTTGGTTCAGGTAAAAAGTTTTGTTAAGGAACAGCGGTTTCGAATCGAGCGTCGTTACGGTTTTGTTCAGCCCTCTGAGCCTTGGGATGTTGAGTTTATTGAGGCCGCCGATCGAAGAGCTACCCTTACCTTACTGCTCATCAATGGTGGCATTTTTTTGGTGGCGGGTAGTTTGGGTTATTTCCTCGCCGGCCAAACTCTAAAACCAATTCAGATCATGGTGGACGAACAAAATCGTTTTGTTACCGACTCCTCTCACGAGCTTCGTACTCCACTGACTTCTTTAAAAACAGCGACCGAAGTCGCCCTTAGGGACAAAAAGCTTTCCGTCGCTATCGCCCGAGCTGTCCTTAAAGACAATCTCGGGGATATCAACCGCCTGGGCACCCTTTCGAGTAACTTACTCCGTTTGGCCCAGTTCAGCTTAGTTGATAAAAAACCAATTTTTTCCAAAATTTCTACTCGGAAAATTATCCAAAAAGCCCTCCAGCACGTAAATCACTTAGCCAAAAGTAAAGATATCTCCATTATTAATCACGCTCCAAATTACTTTCTTTTTGGTTCCGAACCGGATCTAGTCGACTTACTGGCCATTCTTCTAGATAATGCTCTTAAGTACAGCCGCTCCGGTGCTTCAATTGAGATCGACTCCAAGAAAACCTCCACTTCCCTCAGCTTATCCGTTTCCGACCACGGTTGTGGCATTGCCGAGAAAGATCTACCTCATCTTTTCGAAAGATTTTTCCGCTCCGATCAATCCCGCACCGCTACCGATGGCTTTGGTCTCGGTCTATCCATTGCCAAAAGAATTACCGAGGCCCATCGGGGTACTCTTAAGGTCACTACTGAGCCAAATTCCGGCAGCACCTTTGTGGTGGAACTTCCTTTATCCAAACCAGTCTAATTCTTCAGCTTACATTCAGAATCCAAAACTAACATCCAACTACCTATGAATAAAATGAGTACTCTGCTAGCCAAGACCATCGCCCTAATAAAGTCTCACCGGGTTATTTCTCTAGCAGTGGTTTTGGTTGTCCTGAGTTTTGGTGGCTACCGCTATTATCTATCCAGGCAGTCAAGCCTGCCCACCTACCAGACCGCTGATGTCACCAGGGGTATGCTGGTCTCTACCATCTCAGCTTCGGGAACCATTACCTCCGGCGACACCACTTATATCACCACCGGCGCCACCGGGACTATTACCAAGGTATATATCAAGAATGGTGATACTATCAAAAAAAACCAAAAAATTGCCGAGATTAATCTCGATGATGATGGTCAATTAACCCAAACTACTGCCTGGAACAACTACCAAACCGCTTTGGTCAACGCCAAAAATGCCCTTACTGCCAAACAAACTGCCCAAATAACTATGCTGCAAAAACAGCAAGCTGTCGCCGATGCCGAGACAGCCCAAAGAGATTCAATCTCCGGAGGCTGGAATCCGGACACCGATCAGCCATACACCTCCAATGAGCTCGATATCGTTACTCGAGAATACCCTCAAGCCAAAGCAGCCTACGAAGCGGCGGTTAAAGCCTACCAAATTACCGATTCAAGTATTACTCTCACCAGTG
>JAGVOE010000041.1 GCA_020052895.1 Candidatus Woesebacteria bacterium | reverse complement strand
CAGATGAAGGTGGCTAAACAACCAGGAACTAACTGGGATCTATATTCACCAGAAAAGATAGACGAAAGAAGACAAAAAATGTTGGCAGATAATTCAAATAGAGTGGAAGGGGATTTAGAACAAACTTCCGAACTGGGAATGGGGCACGATTCTGATAGAAAAAAGCCCGAAGTTGAAGACGATAAAGATAAGGCGGAGGGTATTGTTATTGAAGGAGATGCTCGAGAACTAAGATGGGATGAAAACTTGGACCGCGATCTTAATATGGCAGCAAGAGAGCCTCGAAGATGGATAGATCCTGCAGATCACAGTAAAGGTCTTTTGCCTGATGATGAAAGGGCTGGATATCAACAGAAGATTAATGAAGCTACTGCAAGACTTGGAACTAGGGGATACGATGTTCGTATTCTTAAGGATCGGGATGGCAGAAAACGAACTGCTGGCGCTCGAAGAATTATCTTTGACGGTATGAATCCGACAACTATAGGGATGACGACCGAGGAGGCGGAACAAATACTAAACAGAATGAATATTGATGTTAATAGAGTTAGAGTTGAGGCTGGGGTGCCTGGGAATGAGCCAGCGGGAGGGTCAGCACCGGATCCAGTTGCTGGAGAAATTAAAAAAAAGAAATCTATGAGTGAAAAATTAACAGAGAGAACGGGGGGGGGTGACAAGGTGATTTCTGAAACTCAGGCAAGAGACAGAATGGAAAAGGTTGAAGAATATAAAGACCCTCGTCTAAAGGCCAAGCTTTACCGAACTCTAGCAGAAACCTTGGCAAAACAGGGCGCAAAGAGTGATCTGGTAAACGAGATTATGGATAAGGCTAATGAATACATATCCGGAGGCGAAAAGCTGACAAATGAAGAGCAGGATAGGATTATAGATTACTGTTATAAGCAGATTTTTGAGATGGGTGAAAAGGGTGCGTATAATGCTGAGGCCGTAATTAGATCACTGGTAAATCCAGATGGGTTTATTGTGACTGAGCTAGGGAAAATGAGAGGAAATATAGACCGAGATACTCTGAAAATGATAAAAGAGCTGGGACTTGATAACTGGATTGGAATTAGAGAGACTTTACGATCATGGGAGAAGCTACGAAGCACCGAAGAAGTAGTAGGAGCCTCCTTGAGCGAAGGATTGTTTCCGGCTGACTATGTTGAGAAGTTTTTTGCGGGGGTAGTTCAACCAGATGGAAATATTTTGCCTCGATCGATGAAAGTGCCGGAAATGAGAAATGGGAAACTAGAAATTTTGGGAATACCTGATATAGAAGTGGCGGTTAGCAAGGCCATGATGGATCTGAGAAAGTTTTTTGAAGGCAAAACGGTTGATCACTATAATATTATTCAATCAAGAGAACAAAGAGAACAGATTTATGAAATGCTGAAGATAAATAAGCACGTGGCTGAAGTGGCATTTACGGAGCTTACCTCTCACTTGATGCTAACCGAGTTTTCAGCAGACGATATCTTTTTGATGATGGTCGACAGACCAAAAAAGGAAATAAAACTCTATAACATAATGGGTAACAAGTCACCTGCTGTAAGAGCAGCTGTCCACAGTTTGCAAACTGCAGGGTGGAGTCACAGTAGACTGTTTACAGAAAATAGGAAACTTACTCCCGAAGCGCAGGCCATAATTGAGGATTGGCTCAGTCATAGCCTCCCCAGGCACCTGATTCCTACCGGAATGACGGGGATGGAGGAAGTATTTAATGAAGGTCATTGGCTGAGAGAAAGGGTGCTACATCTTAAAACCGGTGCACAGAGATCTACTGAGGTATCAACTCTAAAAGAGGCGTATCTGAGAGGAAGAACAGAAAGTGATCTGTCTGAAGACGAAAAGTCCGAACTTTCAAATCGTATTATGAAGTTAGACAAAGCTAGCGATACGGACACCCAACTTGAAATGATGAGAAGGGCTTTAATAGTGCTAACTGGAATCAAGGAAGTAACAACTAAACCTGAGTCAGATTTGGTGGCTTTGGGTAAGCTTAAGGCTAGTTTGCTGATCCACTATAAGGTAAATCTAAAGGCTGCAGGATGGGTAAACAACGACATGACCTGTGATCCCTATTTTGATTTTGTTGCTGATGGGACGAGGCCGGTAAAGGAGGGTGAATGGGCTTCGAAGGCAATGGTTGCCATTGCAAAAATAGATATGTTTACCAAATCATATGCAGATGCATATTGTGAAAAACCAAAGGATATGAATGCTCTTGCTGAAATGGCAGTACAGATACTGAGTCAACTACCACAAACAGAAGAAGAAGCGTATCTGGGATTTGAACACTCCATTAGAGTGAAACATAGAAAAGAATTTGCGGATTATTTTAGTACACTTTGGAGAGATAATATGACTTTGGTAAAAGCCCTAAGTTTGGGCAATCAATATGTAAATTTATTACTTTCATCTTTTTCACCGAGAACAGAAACGGTAAAATTTCCAAACTGGTATAATTTTGGAGTACCACCGAAACCTGAAGTTCTGCAAATGATGGCTAAAGATGTAAACTCAACGGCTTGGCCTGACAAGCTTAGGAATATTGATCTATCCAGGTGAAACGGTCTTATACGACAGCCCATAGAATAAATGATGAAGGGTTCTCTGGTGGGCTTGAATCTGTGTAGAGTTACTCGGGTAAGGTGTAACCTCCCGCCATACCACCTACTGTTGGCTTGGTCGCTCCAACAGCTGGTTTATACCAATCAGACAGGGGTTTACCAGTAGGAGCCTTTAAACCACCATAATTTTGCATTGCTAACCAGTTGTTTCCCTTTGATCCATATTTGAGGGCTTCGCCGATGGCGGCACCGTAAGGGAACGGAGGAGTCTTGAGAGCCTTCTCGACCATTTCACAATATTTGCTGGACATCATCAGAAGACCAAAGCCAATGGTGGCCAGCATAAGACTGCCTTCGCTACCGGCGGCCGTACCAGTTTGTTGTCCGCCTTTGGTCCAGGTACTACCTGCGCCAGGAATGGTCAGTGGAGGGGTCCAAATAATCCCGTTGTCAGCAAGGGACTTGACCCCGAGGATATTTTCCAAGGTATCTTTAGTAATAAAACTCATGTCCAATCCAACTGCCCCCGCGACCCAGCCTATGGGTGTATAGTGACCAACAATGTCTGGGATAAGGGTGAGGATGGGTTGGCATAAAAGGGCATATGAAAGGGTTAGAAAGAAGATGGCGACGGGAAAGACAGCGAGATTGCCGTAAATAGATCTGAGCCAGTCACCAAAAGAAGTAGAGCCGGGAAACAAGTTTCCCAGTAATATAATGGGGGCAAAAATTAAATTAACAATGATACTTAAGAAGGCCTGAAAGAGTTTGAAAATTAGTTTGGTGTAGGAAAAAACGACGGCAATTATAATAATTATGCCGATGAGAAGCCCTATACCAGTAAGAGTCCCAGCGATGGCGGCGACAAAGGCGACTGACATACCAAGAAGGCCCCCAATAAGAAGATTAAAGAAGATAAAAGGAGAAACTATAACAGCTAAAAACCCGTTTACCAAAGCTGATCCGACAGCTCCCAATAGAGACTGACCGCTGGCAATCATAGGAACGATGTTGTTGATATCGGTTAGAATTCCACCTGCTTTTAAGACCCCGATAATCATAGCTGAGATAACAGTAGAAATATCGATTAAGAAACCAACGATGGCATAGGAAAAAGTGATGAGAAGCAGGGTGGCGATAAGTTTGGGGACGGCTAATTGGATTGAGGCAGCTGTTTTGGCGTCAATCTTAACACGAAACATAATCATGACTCCATAGAGAACAAAAGCAAGAGCAAAAAGGAGGTAGGCGATGTTTCTAAAAGCTCGCCAAAGAGGAAGGATGGGGGAGAGGGCAGTAAAGCCGTAACCTGGTCCGGAGGCGAAGGCTTGGTTAATTATGTGATGATTTTTTAAATTGGTAGAGACATAAGCCAAGTAGTCTAGAGAACTGGCAGGGCGAACAGTTGCTAATTTTGCGGTTAAACCACCGAGGGAACCAAGTAATCCTCCACCATTTAGAGTGGCCATCTCTGTTTGAGATGGAAGGGGTTTACCCTCTGAGAGACTCTCTTTTACCTCTTTGATAATGTTGAGTTTTCTAATAATTGAGGTAATAAAATCGGTGGTTTGTGGTCCTTTTATGTACTCAAGCCCCTGGAGAAGAACAATGTCTGAAAAACCGACACCTTCACCACTTAGAGTATCAACACCATCGCCGCATTTGCCTGAATACCAAGTTTCCAGGTTCATGAGATCTCCTGAGCGTTTGTCACAAAACTCTTTGAGTAGTTCGTTTTCAGACTTGGCCTCTACTCCATTTAGTCCAGGAAAAAAAACAGAGCTTGCGGCGTGGGATTGGGGGGCAAAAAAGAGTGAAGCCGAAAGTAATAGGGCTAGAAAAAAGAGGCTGAGGGTTTTGGTAGGCAGTCGCATAGTCATTAAAAATTATACATGACCCAGCCGACAACTGCGTAGTCAGGCGGGCAGGCTCGGCCGGAATGACAAAGTGGGTGATATTATTTGCGGTAGATTTCGTCGTGGGTGCCGATGGAAAAAAAATGAGCCGAACCGTCAGCTAGAATTTTATATAGCATCCTAATACTCATATCTGCGGAAATACTATGTGAGTTTGATAGGTGGCCTGATAATTTATGATCTCGTAAGGATGGGTGTTTGGAATTAATACTAAACAATTGGAGTTGTTTGAGAATTTTATTGGACAGTTTTAGATTGTTTCTCTTAATCTTTTTTAATTCTGCTTCGAATTTGGAAGAGAACGAAATTTCCATTATAAATTTGCAAAATATTCTTTGAGATCTTCGACCTTTACTGCTTTGTCTATCTCAAGCATGGCCTGCTTGTAATCCTCTTCTACTTTTGGAGTTACTCTGAAAGTTGGAGTGGAGTCTCTTTGAGCTTTTTCGATAATCATATGTTTGACCACTTGGGTGACAGGAATGCCCAGCTGACTAGATTGACCTAAGAGAAAATCATAGAGTTGGTTAGTTAGACTTATTTTGACCTGTATTTGACCTTTAATCATACTTGTATTGTACCTACATTGACCTTGTTTGTCAAGTTTAGGTGGAGTGAGATCTCTCCGCTACGGTCGAGATGACGAGGTGTTAGTCGAGGAGTTTGAAGGTACCGACCCAGTAGGTGGCGGTGTCTTGGATATATTGGCGATTGCCGTAGATAATTTGGAGATTGCTGAGAATAACTCCTTTGGAGACCAAACGCTTTTTGGCTTCCAGGAAGGACTCTTTGAAGGCGATGGCAGAGGGGCTAGTTAGCAGAGAGTCGTTGTAGTTTGGGCCATAGATTTCTAATCTAAGACTGGCAACAGGATCAAATGAAAGGGAGTAGATGTTGATAGTGGTTTTGAGATTGGCTGAGGTAGAAAAGTTTTCCAGGCGCAGGGGAAGGGAATCGTATATTTTTTCTTTTTCGATAGAGGAGAGCTCATCGGACACCTGTTTGGTGATAGCGGCGGTATCTACTGACTGTGCCACACCAGGAGTGCCAGTTGGCTCTATGTCAGGCTGGGGAAGAGAGCGAGGGCTGGAGGTCGGGATGATTGGAACGGAGTCGAGAAAGGTGGTTTTTTGAGAGCGATAGCGGAGAATAGCGAGAGTCACAAAGACAGCAAATAGGAGAATGGTAATAAGGGGGAGAAGAGTTTTTTTGGTCACTTTATTTTGTTTCTTGAAGAAATAAACTAATAGCAACAGTTAAAGTTCCTGGTCGAGAGTCGACGTAGGGTTTGGTTTGAGTACAGTCGTACATATATAAAATATACATCTGATCGTGCATGGGAGATTTCCAAAGATTGGTGACATAGGGGTCGTCGTAGCCGGTGGAGATAGGGGAGCAGTAGGGGTAGCTAAACTGGTAAGGAAAGCCGTTGGGGCAGTTGGCCCGACAAGAACCGGGCTCCGGAGAGCCGACACATCGGCAGGCGTTGACATCGACAGTACAAGCCACGGTCTGGCCACACCGATCGGTGGGGGCGCAGGAATTACTGCCACCGGCCTGGCAGTTGCGATTGCCGCCTCCGTTATAGTAGGAGAGGGCCATGATGAGTTGTTCGAGGCTGACGATGTCTCCACCGGCTTTGGCTTTGAGTTCTTCGGCGGCTTGGATAGCAGACTGGATTAGAGAGCGTCCGGCCAGAGGAGCACCACTTTGGAGATCTTGATCTGGGCTGTTGCCACCTTCTTTAAAGTGAATGCCGGCCAGCACTTCACAAGGGACGCCGGTTTGTTTCTCCGCTTCGGAGTAGGCGGTAATAACTTCGGGGGTGAGATTGGGATTAATAAAAGAGTTGAAGTAGTTTTCACCAGCGGAAGAAGGTCTGTCGGGGTTGTCAACAATTTTTTTGAAAGCTTCGCCGGTACAAGCGCTGGTGGAGGCTTCCGGGGATAAAGATAAATCACAGCGAGGAGAGTTTTGTAAATCACCAGGGACGACCCAGCAATTTTGCAAAAGGTGCATGGAGTCTTGGGCCAGATTGTTGACACGGTTGAT
>JAGVOE010000068.1 GCA_020052895.1 Candidatus Woesebacteria bacterium | reverse complement strand
TACTGCGGTTGAGTTTGGCTAGTTTTGAGTGATGACGGCGTCCCATGTTACTGAATGTTGATGCCTTTTTCTCCAGCTTTTTCAACCACTTGGAGGGCTGACTTCTCACCTAGGTTTTTGACTTTTCGCAAGTCGGCGAGGGTGAGAGCTTTCAGCTCGGCTAGTTTATTAAATCCGGCTTTTTTAAGCGCGTTTAGGACACGAGTGGGTAGATCAAGATCGTCGACGAAGCCGGCAGTAGTGGCTTCATGAGAAGATTTCTTTTCGATGATATAGGCTTCCTCTGAGTTGACGTAGTCGTAGTAGCTAGTAAGAATACGAGCGGCGGAGCGAACAGCTTCTTCTGGAGTGATAGTCCCGTCGGTAGTCAGAGTCAGATGAACTCTATCATAGTTACTAGAGCGCCCAACTCGAGCGGCTTCAATAGTGTAGTTGGCTTTGATGACCGGAGAGAAAGAAGCATCTAGGGGGATGACACCAATCTCGTTGGTGGCGTTTTCTTCGGAGCCCACATAGCCGAGACCTTTGGAAACGGTAACAACGGCGCTGAGCTTAGATTTAGCAGAAGTCAGATTGGCTAAAATAGTGTCCGGATTGGCTACAGTGACGTTACTAGGCAGATCTAGATCCGAAGCTTTGACAACCTTGGCTCCACTGGCTTTGAGCTTGATGTCTACCGGCTCATCGGAGTCGACAAAAAAGTTGACGGTTTTAAGATTGAGAACCAGCTCAAGAATATCTTCTTTGAGACCGGTAAGGGTGGAGAACTGATGCGAGACACCATCGATCTTAACTCTAATAGCGGCGCCGCCTTCCAGAGAAGTAAGAAGCACCCGACGCAGAGCATTACCCATGGTGTGACCAAAGTTTTGTGGTAAGGGCTCGATGACGACCTCGGCGGTGTTGAGCTCTTTTTTATCCTTAATGATGATTTTGAAATTAGGTTCTAACATTTTTTTATTGTTTTCTAATTGTTAAATAATTTATCTTGAGTAAAACTCGATAATCAGATTGGTCTTCATGTCGGAGCCGATTTCTTCCCTGGTGGGAAGACGGTCGATCTTTCCCTGAGTACCAACACGAGAAAGCCATTTGGCCGGAGGATTTTTTTCGATCAAGTTGGGGGCGACAAAGTCAAACTTGGCCGCGGCATCTGGAAGTGAGACAACCATGCCAGGCTTGGTCTGAAAAGAAGGAACATCGACTTTTTGGCCGTCTACCAGGATGTTGCCGTGAGTAACTAGCTGGCGAGCGAGCGAGCGAGAGATGGTAAAGCCTAAACGGTAACAGATATTGTCGAGGCGTGACTCCAAAAACTGAACCAAGACCTCGGCAGTATTACCTCTAGTCTTGATGGCTGTTTCGTAGTAGTGATGAAACTGATTTTCCAAAACACCGTAAAGACGTTTCGCTTTTTGCTTTTCTCGGAGCTGAATGCCGTAACCTGAGATACGACCTCGAGTTCTCTTTTTACCGTGCTGACCGGGCATTTGAGCACCTTTCTTCTCGATGGGACATTTGGGGGAGAAACAACGAGCCCCTTTGAGATAAAGTTTTTCACCTTCTCGGCGACAAAGTCGGCATTTGGGATCAATATATTTGGCCATGTTTAGTTTTTAGTTATTGGTTATTAGTTCTTAGTTTAAACTCGACGGTGTTTACGAGGACGACAGCCGTTGTGAGGAATAGGAGTGGTGTCGGCCAGGAGATTAATTTCCACACCGGAGGTCTTTAAGACCCGAAGGGCGGCATCTTTACCGGGGCCGGGGCCTTTGAGATAGGCTTCGACACTGGTGATACCAAGGGTTTTGGCTTTACGAAGACCTTCTTCGATGATAGTAGTAGCCGCAAAGGGGGTAGAGCGTTTGGCGCCCTTAAAGCCACAAGTGCCGGCGCTGCTCCAGCAAACAGTGTTACCAGTGGTGTCGGTAAAGGTGACATAAGTCGTGTTGAAGGTAGATTTGACAAACATTTTTCCCTGACCGCCTTTGAAGTGAACAGCTGAGGCTTTTTTGAGTTTGGAAACTGATTTGGTTTTTGAGGCTGGCATATGTTTTATTTATTTCTTTTTGGTAGCTGAAGCGGTGGAGGTAGCGGCTTCTTTGGAAATGGCCCCAATGGTCTTGCGCTTGCCTTTTCTGGTGCGAGCGTTGGTCTTGGTTCTTTGACCTCTGACCGGTAGGCCCATACTGTGCCGAACTCCTCGGTAGGCTTGGATGCGTTTGAGGGTCTCGATATTGTCACGGACGACTTTTCTAAGCTCACCTTCGGTAGGCATGGTTTCGATGATAGCCTGGATATTTTTGAGCTCATCGGGGGAGAGATTTTTGGTACGGATGTTGGCGTCGACTTTGGCTTTTTTGAGAATTTCCTTGGCCACATTGCCACCAATACCGTAGATATAGGTGAGAGCGATATCGATTCGTTTGTCGTTCGGAACGTCAATTCCTGAAATTCTGGGCATAGGTATATTTTATCCTTGGCGCTGCTTGTGGCGGGGATTGGTACAAATGACCAACACCTTGCCGTGGCGTTTAATAATTTTGCAGTTTTTGCAACGAGGTCTGACGGACGATTGAACCCGCATGCGCGTTTTAGTTTATTTAAATAATTATTACTTTGGAAACGGAGTTAGGTCGATCTGTACACTATCCTGCCTTTGTCCAGATCATAGTCGCTCATTTCGAGCTTAACTTTATCACCGGGCATAACACGAATGCGATGAAGACGCATTCTGCCAGCAAGATGGGCCAAGATTTCTCTGCCGTCTTCGAGAGTTACCCGAAATTGAGTGTTGGGTAGGGACTCGGAAACGACTCCGTTTACCTCAGTCATCTGGTTTTTAGCCATATTTTAGTTGTGCAAACGATATTGTACCAAAGTTAGCCACGTTTGGCTAGTGGCTAAAAATGGCTACCGCTCGTAGGCATAATTGTACAACAAAAAGCCCCCTGATGGGGGCGATAAAGCTAGGTTTTGAGTTTGGACCAGATTTCATCCACATTATAAAAGCCGGAGGTAAAGAGGTTACTGTACCAGGAAGGCAAAATAACTTCGTCTGACTCTTTAACGACGGAGATCAGAGGTTTGCCCATTCCTAGGGCGTAGCCAATACCAAAACTCAAGATACAACTGGTAAAGATGTCCTTGGAGACCAAAATCAAGATGGCATCCCAGTCCTTAATGTTCTGCCGCAAGAGGTCATAATTGTTGTCGAACTGAGAGGGATCAAAATTGCCGACACAATCGGCCGTGAAGCCTCGGTCTTCAAGGTTTTTCTGAAAAACTCGAGCACGATCTGAGCTATTCTTGGCGTGAAGAATCAAAATTCTTTTGGGCATAGGTAAACCTCCAATATTTTTTAAGATGCAAAGACAAGCTTATGAGTAGATAACATGAGATAGATGGGGATCTAGATAGGAAAAACCTTGGCCAGTACGCCTGGTAAGTGCCTCGGACAGACGAGTCCACTCTCTGACTGATTCGGAACGATGTGCCAGGCTCAGTTGTATAGGATGAGTGAACCATGAAGGCAGCGGTACATGTTCATGTCTAAAGACAACGGGTATGAGGATTTTTTTGAATGAAGCCAGGCTGGCCCACTCGATCAAAAATGAGTCGGAGAACAGCTCGGCACTGGATAGAACAATTAGGGCAGGAATTGATGCAAGCAGCTCAGCACGGGATTTTCTAATTTCCTTGACTAAAGATCTTCGAGTAATGTGGTAGTAAGTGACGGACCAGAAACCAAGGAGTTCTAGCTGAGAACGAAGTTCGGCGGCTTCTTCTTCCGCGTCCGGGGCGTGAAGTATGAGTATAGGTGAGGTCACGACAAGACTCCTTTCGGGGCGAACAAAAACGGGATTAAGTCCACGCCAGATGTCAAGATGCGAGAATATGGGCTGATTTTAGCACAAAGAATGTTAGTTGGTGGTGGTAAGGACTTGGGGGCCTTGGGCCGTAATGTAGACCGTTTCCTCGAACATGGCGGTCAGAGAGCCATCTTGAGTAGAGAGAGTCCAGCCGTCCGAGTCTTCGACTAGGCGATAGTCCCCCATGGAGACCATAGCCTCGATGGCTAGAGTTTGATCGACGGCTAAAATAATCTTTTTGTTTCTGGGATCGGCGTAGCAGGGAATGTAGGGCTCCAGATGAAGTTGTCGGCCTATACCGTGCCCGGTGAGGTCGCGAATGACGTTGTAGCCACCAGCTTCTGCCACTGTCTGCATGGCCTCTCCAAGATCGTAGATGGTGTTGCCTGGGGAAGCTAGAGCGATGGCAGCCTTGAGAGAGCGCTGGCTAACGGCTAAAAACTGAGCGATGGCGGGAGTGGGCGGGCCAACTGAGACAGTAAGAGAGGTATCTAGATGAAACCCTTGGTGGATAAGGCCCATATCCACTTTGACCACATCGCCTGATTTGAAAGGAGTACTGCCGGGAAGGCCGTGAACTATACCGGCGTTGACATTGATACAGGTAGCAAAGGGGTAGTGGTCGACGGTTTTGAAGGAGTGTTTGTCTCCACCAGAGAGAATCGCTTTATCAACAAAGGAGTCGATCTCCAAAGGGGTAACTCCCTCTCGAATTAGTCCTGGTAACTGACCTTTGATCCAGCCTAAACGCTTTCCCCCTTCGGTCATGGCTTGAAGTTTGGTCATGGGTGTATTTTAGGCCTAATGGAGTGAGATTGCCACGCCTGCCTGCCGGCAGGCAGGTCGCTTTCACTCCTCGCAATGACGAGGAATGGATGCCGGATCAGGTCCGGCATGACGAGAAAGTCAGTTTAGATTTAGTTTACTAACTATGTCGGTAAAAATCTTTTGGATATCGCCGGTACCGTCGATCTCGAGGAGAAGGTCTTTTTGGCGATAGTACTCAATAACCGGCCTGGTCTCACGATCGTAGATATCAAGCCTCTCGTGAATAGCTGCCGGAGTGTCATCGGAGCGACTCTCAAGGAGGGCTCTTTTTTGAAGTCTCAACAAACTCTCTTCTCTCGGGATATCGAGAAAAATAACATGATCAATTTTTAGTTTTCGCTCGTCTAAGAACCAGTCTAGATACTCAGCCTGCATTAGATCACGAGGAGAACCATCCAAAATAAACCCCTGAGGAGACGCAGTAATAACTGGCTCGGTGACTTCCATAACCATGTCGAAGGGAAGTAACTCACCGGTCGTAAGAAGATCGGCAACCAGACGGCCTTTTTCGGTATCATTTTTGGCGAACTCGCGCAGAAGAGAGCCAGAAGAAACATGAGTCAGGCCAAATTTCTCGGCCAATAACTTGGCTTGGGTGCCTTTACCGGAGCCTTGGGGACCGAGAATGATGAGATTCATTAGTCTAGGAATTTGTCATAACTGTGCATGTAGAGCTGTGAGTTGACCGACTTGAGAATTTCCAAAACGACCGAGACGACGATAAGGACGCCAGTGCCGCCGACAGCCAATGAGGTGATACCGGTAACACCAGAGATAATGGAGGGAAGGATAGCCACTAAACCTAGGAAAGAAGCACCTACCAGAGTGATCCGATTTAAGACAAAGTTTAGATAGTCGACGGTGTTGGGACCAGGTCGAATGCCGGGGATGAACGAGCCGGACGAACGAAGATCTTTGGCGATTTTTTCCGGATTGAAAACGACGGCGGTGTAAAAATAACAAAAGGAGACGACCAAAACAAAGTAGAGGAGATTGTAAATAACGGTGGTGGGAGAAAGATAGAGAGTCATACTACGCGAAATTTGGGCTAGCCAAGCCTGGCTGGAGCCGGCCAGGGCCCGGGCGAGTAGATTGGGTATTAGCATAAAGGAAACGGCAAAGATGATGGGGATAACTCCGGCTTGATTGAGGCGAAGAGGGAGATGGTTACCTAAAGTAGAGGTAAAAGAAGCCCCTCGTCTGGCCGACTGGATGGGCACTTCGCGGACGGCTTCACCGACACGGATGATGGCGTAGACAGCGGCGATAGCGAAGAAAGCAAAGATCAGGTAAGTAAAGATTTTGGAAGGATCGATGGTAGCCAATGTTTGGGCGGCGGCGACCGGTAGGCGAGTAACGATACCGACGAAGATGATGAGACTAATACCGTTGCCCACGCCATAGTCGTTGAGCTGTTCACCAAGCCAGATAAGAAAGGAGGTGCCGGCGGCGAGAGTAAAGACAATGGAAGCCAGCTTGAGGGGATCAGCAGTGGTAGTGAGACCTTGGCCCCGAAGTAGAAGAATGAGAGCGATGCCCTGAAGAAAACAGAGCGGAATGGTAAGAAGACGAGTGTACTGATTGATCTTTTGGCGGCCGTAATCCCCTTCTTTCTGAAGCTCTTCCAGCTTGGGAACAACCATACCGAGCATCTGAATAATGATGGAGGCATTGATGTAAGGATTGAGACCGAGAGCCATGACGGAAAAATTGGTGAGAGTGCCGCCAGAAAAAACGTCAAGAAGAGATAGAAAAGCAGAACCATTAAAAAGACTTTTCAGAGCGACTAGATTGATACCGGGAGCTGGGATGTGAGCGACCAGACGGAAAATGGCGATGACCAAGCCGGTAAAGATGAGACGATTTCTTAAGTCTTTGATCTTAAGAATGGCGCGGAAAGGAGCTAATATATTATTCATGTCGTGAGTCTTATTCTATCAGCTCAAACTGAGTTTAGAAGTTTCTGTTTAAGAAAAAACCACCCGGTGAAGGGTGGTATAAGTATCTAGTAACCGTTGCTAACACATTTTCCATCTTGCTCCCGCCAGCTAACACTGTCTCTGTTATTCGGGAATTTGACTTCAGCCCGAGTGCTTTGTTTGTAGTCGGCCAAAAAGTTAATTATCTTCTGGGCGACCTCTTTATATGCCACAGTACCTTTTCGTGGACAGTAGACGGAGACTTGGACTGGGATGTCTATACAACAACCATCGTCTAGGACCTCACAAAGTTCGGCGTCCACGTTGCTACTCGTCAAGATCTGGACACAGGGCTCGTTGGTGAGGTCTAATTTCAGAAGATTTTGTCTTAATTTTTGGATGGATTCCGGGAAATTTACTGAAATTGGACGCCAGTAAAGGATGACAACTTTTATCATAATCTCTCCTTAAAAAGGTAAAGGTTTTTAGAGCTAAGTCTTTTGGCCAGAACACTGACCTCACAAACAAAGTTGGTAAGATTTCTTTCGAGGAAGAAACCGGCGGCGGCGCAAGTCTCAAAGAGATTGACGCCCATAGCCTCCGCATTGATCACCTTTTCATACCCTGGAGGAATTTTCCCCGGAGTGAAGTGTTTTCTGTGAGCCGCTCTCAAGTGACCTTGCCAGTGACGAGGATTTCGGAGAGCTTTATCAGTCCAGGAAGGATGAATCTCGGCTTTGAGTCTAAGATAGGTGCCAAAGTCCAGACGAGCAATACTCACGTAAACGTCCGGCTCAAAAACCGACAAGAAGGGTTTGGTGTGAGGCGGACAGCCTTCTTTGTGATCCCAATTTGGGCAACCAATAGGATGCTTGTAGTAAGGGGATCGGCAAAGAGCGATCATTTTGAGATCTTGAACGACAGTGGCTGAAAGTATAAAAAAATCGATATTTACCTGGTGAAGGATTGAAGACGAGTCCACGGGACCTCCTTATTTTGTGAATGTTCTCGAGTATTGTAACAAAAACCACCCGGTTAAGGGTGGTGAGGGAAATTAGATCAGCCGGGGTTGAACCTGACTGAATAGAGATTTGAGGAATTCGACGAGCGAGTTGAGTTCGCTATTAAGAGTCCTCTTCCCATAATCGACCAAGACAGAGTCATTTTCGACCAC
>JAGVOE010000081.1 GCA_020052895.1 Candidatus Woesebacteria bacterium | reverse complement strand
TACTTCTGTGCCTCCGGCTGTCTCGAAAAATACAAAAATCAAATTGAAAAATCAAATAACGGTACAGATGACTAGCCAAATAACCGCACGGACCATGTACATGCGAGCCGAAGGGTACTACTGCGAGACAGTTACGCGGGAGTACGGTTTTTGGCGGGCATCGAACCGATTGATTTTTCAATATCAATATTTATATTCCATATGACCAAAGTCACCATCCCCGTCATCGGCATGACTTGTGCCTCCTGTAGCAACATCGTCACCAAAGCCATCAAAAAAACTCTCGGTGTCACCAGTGTCACTGTCAACATCGCTACCAACCAGGCGGAGATCGAATTCGACCCGAATATAACCTCCCTAGAAAAAATCAACGAAAACGTCAAGGAATTTGGCTACAGTCTGGACCTAAATCCCCAAAGGGAAATGATGGATCACATGCACCACACCGACGAGCAACATGCTTCTATGCTCAAAAAACAGGTTCAAATTCTCTTTCCAGTTTCTCTCCTGGTTTTCTTCCTTATGCTTTGGGACGCTCTCAGTCGTTACGTCGCCGGCTTCCCCATGTTCCCCATTCCCATGATGATTTTCAATTTAACAGCTCTTGTTCTCGCCACTTTCACCTTTTTCTTTTTTGGTCGAGAATTTTTAGCCTCTATCCCCCGATTCGTCAAGACAAGAGTCGCCAATATGGATACTCTTATCGGCATTGGTTCGGTCGCCGCTTACATTTATTCCGCCTTTGTCATTCTTTTTCCAGAGATCGCTACAGGCCTCAAGCTTCCGGAAACTACCTATTTCGATGTCGTCATCGTCGTCATCGGTTTTATTAAGTTTGGCAAATATTTAGAGGCTAACTCCAAACAGAAGACTGGCCAGGCCATCAAAGAATTATTAAAGCTATCCGCCAAAGTGGCTCTGGTCGAGAGAAAAGGTCAGGAAATGGAAATCGCTATCAATGAAGTTATCATCGGTGATATTGTTCTGGTCAAACCAGGAGCCAAGATTCCGGTGGATGGCAAAATCATCGAGGGCACTACTTCTATAGATGAATCCATGATTACCGGTGAACCTATTCCGGTCGATAAAATTGTTGGTGAGCTGGTTACCAGTGGCACCATCAACAAACAAGGTTTTATCAAGTTCCGTGCCGAAAAAGTTGGCTCCGACACTTTGCTTTCCCAAATCATCAAAATGGTGGAGAACGCCCAAAGCTCCAAAGCCCCGATCGAGAAAATGGCCGACACTATCTCAGCCTACTTCGTTCCAGTGGTTTTAGGTCTCTCTATTCTCGCTTTCCTGGTCTGGTTTATTTCAGGCAATTTGTCTCTGGCCATCTCTTCTTTTGTGGGTATCCTCGTCATCGCTTGTCCTTGTGCTCTCGGTCTCGCTACTCCTACTGCCATCATTGTCGGTGTTGGTAAGGGTGCCCAGAATGGAATCTTGGTTAAAGACGCCGAAGTCTTGGAAAAATTACACCAGATAAACACTGTTGTTTTTGACAAGACAGGTACCATTACCACCGGCAAGCCCGTAGTTTCCCAAGTTGTTTCTACCTCCAAAGTATCGGAAGACAAAATTATTTCGATTCTCGCTTCCATGGAAAAGAAGTCTGCCCACCCTCTCGCCCAAGCCATCGTCGACTACGCCAAACACCCTGTCATTGCGAGTTTCGGTACTCCGAACCGTGGCAACCTGCCCGTCCGGCAGGCGGGTCTCACTCCACCCATCAAACTCCACACCATCCAAAACTTCAGTGATATTCCCGGCAAAGGCATCACCGGAAAATATAAAAACAAAACATATTACGCCGGAAACATGACTCTGCTCAAAGACCACAAAGTCGATTATGACCATAAGGATATCAAAGAATATACAAGCAAAGGTATGACTCCTGTTTTCCTTTTTTCCGGATCTTCACTCCTTGGCGCCATTTTCATATCCGACACTCTAAAGTCGGAATCCAAACAAGCCATCGCCGACCTTCATAAGATGGGGGTTAAAACCGTCATGTTGACCGGAGACGATCAAGACGCCGCAACTTACTTTGCCAAAGAAAGCGGCATCGACCGCATCTACGCCCAGGTTCTTCCTGGAAACAAAGCTCACATAATTGACCAGATCAAAGCCGAAGGAAATAAGGTTGCCATGGTCGGTGATGGTGTCAACGACTCGCCGGCTCTCGCGACCGCCGATGTTGGCATCGCCATGAGTACCGGAACAGATGTAGCGATCGAATCCGCCGGTATTACTCTACTTCATGGTGATCTTAGTAAAGTCGAAAAAGCAATTAAGCTCAGCAAACAAACTATGAGAACGATTAAACAAAATCTCTTCTGGGCTTTCTTCTATAATGTCATTGGTATTCCGGTCGCCGCCGGACTCCTGTATCCAATTTTCGGCCTCATTCTCAATCCCGCCATCGCCGGAGCGGCTATGGCCTTCTCCTCCGTCTCGGTTGTTACCAACTCCCTCCGACTAAAATCGATTAAAATATAGATAACTCATCATCTTGAGTTCTTGATTCCTTGAGTTCTTAAAAAATATGCAAAACACCAACCTTCTCGTCATTTTCCTCACTGGCCTCACCACTGGTGGTCTGACGTGCCTAGCTCTCCAGGGTGGCCTCCTCACCTCAGTCCTGGCCAAGAGGGAGGAAGAGTTTCTCAATACCTCCTCCAAAAAAGCAATCG
>JAGVOE010000084.1 GCA_020052895.1 Candidatus Woesebacteria bacterium | reverse complement strand
CCACCCATCGTCAAGATCATCGACTTCCAGAAATTTAAGTATCAAGAGCAAAAGAAGGATCATTCTGGCAGCTCCAAAGGTGGCCAGGAGACCAAAGAGATCAGACTGCGGCCTTTCATGGCCGAAAACGACATGATGGTCAAGACCAGGCAGGCTGAAAAGTTCCTAAAGAGTGGCGACCGGGTCAAGTTAGTGGTAAAATTCCAGGGCAGGGAAATCACCAAGAAGGATTTTGGCGAAAAACTCATGGCTCGGGTCCTCGAAACCCTGTCTGAAAGTTCAACTATTGCCGAAGCGCCCAAATTTTTGGGTAAGCTCCTGATTGCCCAGATCAAACCAAAAAAATAACATGACCAAACTCAAACAAAAGACTAGAAAAATTGTCATGAAGCGTTTTAAAATTACCGGTACGGGTAAGGTACTTCGTCGTAGTCCTTACATGCGTCATCTTCGTCGAAAAAAGAGCAAAAAGCTTATCCGACGCTACCGCCACTACCAAGAAGTCACCGGTAAAATCGCTACCAAAATTAAAGCCATGCTTCACCTATAAATCTAAAATCCTGAAATAACACAACATGCCACGAACAAAAACCGGCACTGTCCGCCGTCAAGGACACAAAAAAATCTTAAAACTGGCCAAGGGGTATCGTATGACTCGGAACCGTCTCTTCAAGGTTGCTCATGAGGCTGTTCTACACGCCGGACAGTACGCCTACAACGGTCGCAAAGAGAGAAAACAACAGATGAGAGTCACTTGGATATCAAGAATAAACGCCGCTCTCTCCACCATCGAAGGAGCTCCCCAGTACTCTAGATTTATTAAATCTCTATCAGACAAAAAAATTACCTTAAATCGCAAAATCATGGCTGCTTTAGCCACTGATCTCCCTGAAACTTTTAAGGACCTCGTCTCTTTTACCTCAGAAAAATAAACTCAGGCGAATTTGTTATCATTAAAGGTAATGGATACCAAGTTAACCGCCATACAGACCATTCAAGGGGAGTTCACATTAGACTTAAAGCAGGTAACTTCTCTGGCTCAAGTTGACCTTCTCAGTACCCGGTACTTGGGAAAACACGGCCAGATCAATACCCTCTTCAAAACCCTCCCCATAAAATCAGATCCTCAGACTGGTCGAAAAATCAACGACCTTAAGTCTGTGATCGAAACCAAAATCACTGAAAAAATAAACCAGTTTCTATCTCTACCCACCTCCACTACTTTTGACGTGACCACTCCTGGCACCCCCACCCCCTTGGGTAGCCTTCATCTGATTACCCAAGCCATCGAAGAAATCGAAAACACCTTTCTTAGCCAAGGTTTTGTTCGTCGCCGCTATCCAGAAGTCGAGACCGACTGGTACTACGCCGAAGGTCTAAATATTCCGCCAGACCACCCAGCTAGAGACGACCAAGAAACTTTTTTTATCGACCAAGACATCGTTCTAACGGCTCACACCAGCAACGGTCAATTACATGAGATGGAGCTCAAAAAAGCTCCTCCCATCAAAATGATCAACATCGGCAAGACTTATCGTCGCCAGATCGACGCTAGCCACACGCCCATGTTTCATCAGTTTGAAGGCTTGGTCGTCGACAAAGATATCAACATTACCCACCTTCTCGGGATAACTGAGTTTTTTGCCAAGTCCTACTTTGGGTCAGATCGTCGCACCCGTCTTCGACCACACCACTTTCAGTTTACCGAGCCCAGCTTTGAAATAGATGTCAGCTGTGGACTTTGTAACGGCACCGGTCTAATCGCCAAAAATGCTTGTAAGGTCTGTAAATCTGGCTGGCTAGAGCTGGGCGGAGCCGGTATGGTCCATCCCCAAGTACTAAAAAACGGCGGCCTCAATCCCGATCAGTGTACCGGTTTCGCCTTTGGCTGGGGAGTAGAGCGAGTCTTGATGATGAAAACTCAGTTACCAGATCTTCGTCTGGTTTATAGCGATGATATTAGATTTCTAAAACAGTTTTAACATGGACATTATTCTTACCGATCGCTCACTTCGAAAGTTTTTAGAGACCTCCGCCAGTGCTCAGGAGATCGCCCAAAAAGTTAGCCTTTGTGGCCCCACCTTCGACGGATTTCATGAGGTCGACGGCGACTTCATCTATAAAATAGAAGCTATCACTAATCGGGTCGACTCCGCCAGTGCTCAAGGAGTAGCTAGAGAAGCCGCGGCTATCCTAACTCAATTCAAAATCCCAGCTCAGCTTATAAATGATCCATACCAAGATAAAATAAAATTTCCCTTGGGCCTGCCTCAGCCATTTCACTTTAACTTTGATCAAAATCTAGTTGTCCGCTTTGTTGCTATTAGCCTAGAAAATATCTCCATCAAGCCCTCGCCTTTGGCGACTCAAAAGTTTCTCGAAAACTGTGGCCAAAAACCCCTTAACAATTGTATCGATATCACCAATGAGTTAACCATACTTTATGGTCTGCCTAGCCATATTTTTGATCTAGACAAACTAGCTACCCAAAATCTAACTATTAGAGAAAGTCGCCTCGGTGAGGTCGTTATCACCCTAGACCATCAAGTTAACCAGCTTTCCGGTGGCGACTTGGTTATTGAAGATACCTCAGGCCGGCTAATAGATCTTTGTGGCATCATGGGAGGAGAAGTAGCTATGGTTGACGATCACACCAAATCCCTTCTTCTCATCGTACCCGTCTATCATCCGGCCAAAATTCGCCATTCATCACTTTACCTACAAAAGAGAACCCTTGCTGCTCAAATATACGAAAAGGGTCCAGATCCAGAACTCTGTCTAGCTGTAATGTCAAAAGCAATTCAATTGATTAAAGAGAGGGCTGGCGGAGAAATATCTTCATCACTCCTTGATTACTATCCAAGTCCATATAAACCAAAATCAGTTAGTCTAGACTTTAATTGGTTAAATCACTTTATTGGCATAGATATCGATAATAAAACAGTCATTTCGATTCTAGAAAGTTTAGGCTTCTCGGTGGACGCTTCTGCCACCCAGTTAAGTTGCTTGGTTCCTAGTTGGCGCTACCATGATATTAACCTCAAGGAAGACCTTGCCGAAGAAGTAGCTAGAATTTATGGTTACTATCGCTTACCCTCACATATACCCACTGTTACGGTCCAGCCGGAACCAAAAAATCTCCTTTTAGAAACAGAACTTAAGATAAAAAAGTATTTGGCCTGCCACGGGCTTTACGAGGTCTACAATAGCTCACTCATTTCTCAATCTCTCATAGACAGAACCCTCCAAAGCTCAGCTCAAAACCTAAAACTCCAAAATGCCTTATCTCTTGACTATCAGTATCTACGAAACTCCTTAATCCCTTCGTCTTTAGAAAACCATAAACATAACCAGGGTAAAGTCTCTGGTCTCATCAAAACCTTCGAGATCGCCCATACATACCAAAAAATAGTTAATAGCCAGCTGCCCCACGAACTCCCGACCTTGGCCATACTCTGCGAGGGTAATTTTTTAGACTACAAAGGTCTTCTCGAAACCCTGCTCACTTTTCTTCAAGTAAGAAAAATCGATTTTGAGCCAGCTCAAAAGCCGCCGCCTTATTTCGATCCGGCTAGTACAGCTACGGTCACCTCAGATGGACTACTGCTAGGCTACCTCGGACTGCCTAAGAAACTAGTTCTCAGAAATATCGGTCTGGAATCATCTCCCACGGCCATCGAAATAAACCTGGAAAATCTGGTCTCCAAAATAAATTCACATCCTATTTATGAACCTGTATCTGAATATCCCAACCTTCTCGAAGACATTACTATAAAGTCCAAATACTTACTGGGGGATATTATTAAGATCATCAAAAATACTTCCGATCTTATTAAAGAAGTTCAGTACCTTGGGAGCTATCAGCAGAATCACAGTTTTCGAGTTTCCTTTGGTAGCCACCAAAAAAACCTTCAACAGTCAGAGGTCAACACCTTAAAGAAGTCCATCCAGCAAGTTTTTCAAACTTAGTTACGGAGTTGGTGTTGAACTTGGAGTGGGGGAGACCCACTCTTGATTTACTCCAAAATCACTAGTCTTCGACTCCTGAGCCCCCTCATTATTCTTGGCTGTTATCTTCAAAATGTGTAAGCCGGTAGTCACCTTAATGCTTTTTAGATAATTTCCATCTGTAATCACCGGCTCTAGCTGGACATCGTCTAGATACATCCTAGCTTCCACTATCGGTTTGCTGGAGACCACAGAAAAACGTACCGTCACCTGGTCACCATCTACTCGAGATTGATGAGCCGGAGTGACAATCTGAATGTCCATCACGGACGTGGCCCCACACACCTCCACTGGTGGTTTAAAGATCGGATTATCTTGCCTAGCAATCCAGTCATCAATGCCCTTCTGCCACAAGGATTTGCCAGTCAGGGGGTCATTTTCCTTGATAACAACGTACTCTTTTTCATCATAATTACCTTGAGAAATGGCTATCTTGTCAGCTAGTTTTCCCGACTCACTTTTACACATCTTTAATTTGGTGTGGATCGGATCCGGACCAGTGGGAATCGTACCATCTACAAACCACTCTTTATAGCTGCCAAAGCCGTCATGAGCCGGGTAGCCGGAAACCTTGTCTACCTCGACCTGAGAAACTCCCTCAGGTACCGTAAAGGGGGAGTCCGGCCTCTGAGTCAGCACTTCCAACATCTGTCTTCGCCAAATCGGAGCCGCTCCAGAAACACCAGAGGCCACATTTTTCATTTTTTCGTTGTCATTGTTGCCCACCCACACTCCCACAATGACGTCCTTACTCCAGCCAATAGTCCAGTTGTCTCTTAGATCATTGGTGGTTCCTGTCTTTACCGCCACCGCCCTAGCACCCATATTTAAGTAAGAGTTTGGCCCAAAGGTTAGTAGCCTGGCATTGTTATCCGACAAAATCGAGTTGATTAAAAAAGACACCTTCTCATCCAAGACTCTCTCAGACTTAACCGCCTTGTTTTCAAATATCGCTCTTTCTTGGTTGTCTTCAATTTTTAAGATAGCTACCGGCTCTACTTTATAACCACTGTTGGCAAAAGCACTGTAAGCCGAAGCTAGGTCCAGTAGCCTTACCTCAGCCCCTCCTAGAGCCATGGAGAGCCCCACTCGCGACATTGTCTCCCTAGTCGGGTTAAGCGAGGCCAGACCCATCCGATATCCTTGTTGTAAAACATCCTCTACCCCCACCAGAGCTAGAAGCTTGACCGCCGGAATATTAATCGAGCTAGCCAGTGCTTCTCTCAAATGGATCAAGCCATGCTCTTTACCGTCGTAATTTTTAGGGATATAAGGAGTCTTTTCATCTTTCCCGGGAAACTCAGTCACCGTATCGGACAGCACCGAAGCCGGATTAAAGTTCTGTCCCAAGGCTGTTGCGTAAACCAAAGGCTTTATCGATGATCCGGGCTGCCTCAACCTCATCGAAACATTGACCTCTCCGTCTATGCTGGTATCAAAAAAATCTTTTGAGCCCACCATACTTAGTATCTCGCCCGTCTTAGTGTCTAGTATCACCGAAGAGCCATTGTTGATATTCAGACTAGCCGTCACTTTGTCCACCTCCTCTTTAACTATCCTCTCGGCTTTTTGCTGCAAGTCCCAGTCTAAACTGGTAGTAATCCTTAGACCGCCAGTCTCAAATATACTTGGACCGTATTTCTCCTCTACCAGTTGTTTGATATACATCACAAAGTGGGGTGCTTTTATTTTATTATTAGCTAGGCCACTAAACTTAAGATTTTCCAGTTCGTCGTTGACCTGAGACTCCATCTCTTTAGTAATCTGGCCGTCTTCTCTCATTCTTCTAGCCACATCCTTAGCTCTGGGCAAATATGCTTTATCGTTACTCCCAGCGTATGGAGAGTAGCGGGAAGGGGACTGGGGTAGCCCGGCCAAGAAAACCGACTCCGTCAAGTTAAGATCGGCTACCTCCTTACCAAAGTATATCTGGGCCGCCGAAGCTACACCTACCGCTGTCCCACCATACGGAGCCTCATTTAAGTACATCTGTAAAATTTCATCTTTAGTAAAGGATTTCTCAATTCTGAGAGAAAGCATAAACTCCCTCACTTTTCTGGAGACCGATCTTTCGTTGGTCAGTAAAATCATCTTTACTAGTTGCTGGGTCAGAGTAGAACCACCAATCAGTCTCTTTTTGAGGACTACATTCTTGAGTATGCGCAAAACGGACATCGGGTCAAAACCCTGGTGATTGTAAAAATCCTTATCCTCAATAGCAATAGTCGCTTTCTTTAAATAGTCTGGCACCTCCACCAGGGGTGTGAACTTCCGATCCTGATCGGTAAATACATCGTAAAGTATCACCTTACCTGTTCTATCCACGATCTCGGTCGAAAATCCCGTCTTTCTTTGAACCTTTGCCGGATCAGGCAAACCTCTCGAAAACCAAGCAAAAACCAGAATCATCATCATTGTCAAGCCTAGTAAGCCAAAGAATATTAGTTTACCGGCATTGATTTTTAACCCAACTACTCTCAAGGGACTGACTTTTGGTCTTCTTCTATACATAAATTTATCTATTAATAATATAATAGCTTAAATATCCTTACAACTATGACCAAAAAGAAAAAAAGGCTCTTCGCCATCATTATCTTTATCGGTTCGATGGTCTTGGTGCTTACTACTTTTGCTTCTCTTTTTATTAGATGAGTCTACCTCTCTCACTCTCTGACTCGATTTCTCAAGTAAAAGGGGTGGGTCCCTCCACCCAGAGTAAGCTACTTCGTCTTAACATCGCTACTGTCGGCGACCTCCTCAAACACTTTCCAGATCACTATCTAGACTTTACCAAACAAACCGCTATTAAAGATATCCAGGTCGGCCAGCCAGCTTCCTTTTTGGCTCATCTCTCAAATCTCAAAACCTTTTATACTCGAACTCAAAAAATCGTTACTCAAGCCACCGCCAAAGACGAAACTGGCCAGATCACCCTCACCTGGTTCAACAATCCTTATCTTAAGCACCTTATCACCGAAGGTCATCTCTACAGCCTGGCCGGTAAACCTTCTCTCTTTGGCTCGATCCTCACCGTTATCGCTCCGATGGTTGAAGAAGGTAACTCTTTTGGTTTAAATACCAAGGGGTTAGT
>JAGVOE010000014.1 GCA_020052895.1 Candidatus Woesebacteria bacterium | reverse complement strand
GCCAAAATCGCTTTGTTTGAAGGAAAAAGAATACGCCGGCATTGGGATAATGAAAAGGAATTGTGGTATTTTTCTGTAGTAGATGTGATTGCCGTCTTAACTGGAAGTACAATACCTCGAAGATACTGGAGTGACCTGAAGATTAAGCTACAAAAAGAGGGCAGTGAGGTGTACGAAAAAATCGTACAACTGAAAATGCAGGCTACGGATGGTAAGTATTACCAAACGGATGCGGCAGATACTGAAGTTACGCTTCGAATTATTCAATCCATCCCATCTCCTAATGCCGAACCGTTTAAATTATGGCTGGCTCGTGTAGGTTATGAGCGATTAGAAGAAACAGCAGATCCGGAACTGGCTATTAATCGTGCACTAAAAACATATTTACAAAAGGGTTACAGTCGAGAATGGATAAATCAGCGTTTAAAAAGTATTGAAATTCGCAAAGAACTGACTGATGAGTGGGAAACTCGAGGAGTTAAAGAAGGACTGGAATTTGCAATTTTAACTAACGAAATAACCGAAGCCTGGGCTGGGCTAACCACTAAACAATACAAAAACCTCAAAGGTTTGAAAAAAGAAAATCTGAGAGATAACATGACAAATTTGGAATTAGTTCTAAATATGCTTGCCGAAACAGCTACAACTGAAATTTCACAAAAAAGATTACCGAAAAATTTTCCTGAAAACAAGAAAATCGCCAAAGAAGGTGGGACGGTGGCAGGTAACGCCAGGAAAGAAATTGAGTCAAAAACAGGTAGGAAAGTTATCACTGGCAGAAGTGCAATTCGAAATTTATAAGGATTTTTTATTCTACAAACCACTCCAAATATGACAGAAAAAACCACTCAGAAACTAACAGAAAGTGAAAAGGTCTCTGTTTCAACCACCGAAGTCGCTAAAGCATATCTGATTGCTGAGATCGGCAAGAAAGTTAAAGATGGAAAAATGAAGCTTGGGGATAGTACCTTTTGGCTGCTTAGAAAAGCTTACGAAACAGGTGACGAAAACACCAAACAGGCTATTTTGACCGTGGTCAAAGAACTTGTTAATCTGAGCTCCGACGGCAAGGAGGCGGTTCAAGCCTACTGGATAGATCATATAAGAGATGAGGCTCTCAAAGAGCCAGGCAAACAGATTTTAGCTAAGCAAGAAAATGGAGATTTATGAAGGGTAGGTGATACAATCTGTATCACTAAATGAATATGACCGAAAATAAATTATGAACGTCAAGGAAACTATGTTTAGCCTCACCCATCCAAAAGATATCCTTGGAGCAAAACTACGCCAAATTGATGTATCTCTTGAACTAGCTTCTCCACCAGTCGGTATCGCCATTGAGGATTTTTTGGAACTATCGGCAACTCAAGCGGCTGTTCTGATACGTGATCTTGAGCAGTTAGAAAAGATATCACCGATTACCGAAAGGGGTGGCGTTCAGCTCGAAGACTGGCCCAGAGACGATCAAGAAAGAATGCTAAGAGGCGAGCTTCCCAAAGGAGTTCCCCTACACAGAAACGTCTAGTGGCGAAGCCAGGTGAATCTAAGAGTCAAGTACCTGGATTCAGAAAATTGATGGTCCTGAGACTATAATTACCCGATGGAGTCGAGAAGGTTCAAACTGCTAAAACGAAACAAGTTTCTCCTGTTCTGGTGTCGCTTCTTTGTGGAGCTGAATGCCATGCAAGCCATTATTCAGCTTTTTTACTTACATCGAGGGCTTACTTTTCCGGAAATCTTTTATCTCGGTATTGCTTGGTCCTTAGCCTCCTTGATCTTCGACATTCCCACCAGCTTCTTGGCAGACCGATGGGGGAAGAAAAAAACCATTGTTCTTGGTGTGGCGGTCAACATTCTGGCCAATCTCAGTCTCTTCTTTTGCTTTAACTTTGTCTCCTTTTTCCTCAATACTTTTATCTTGTCTCTATCCTTCTCCTTTTTCTCGGGCGTCGAAGACGCCTTTCTTTACGAAACCCTCAAAGAGATGAAGCAGGAAGGTGTTGTCTTAAAGACTTCAGGCAAGTATGCCATTTCCACCAAAGCTTCCAAACTCCTGACTCCCTTAATCGGTGTCCTCATTGCCCACTCTCTCTCCGATCTTCAGTTTAATATTATTTTGTCTATCAATCTTATCGGTTCCGTCATAGCTTTCCTTTTTGCTGGTCTGATGATCGAGCCTCAAAAACATCTTGAGGTGGTTACCTCGCGTCTTCGGCACCTTAAAGACAGCTTCTCTATACTTCTGAGATCCAGCATACTAAAAAAGATTACCTTAAACAAAACGCTCATCTTTATCGCTAGTTTTGTATTTTGGAAAACATACCAAAAACCTTTGCTCGACATGGGGCTATCCGTCTTCATGCTGGGAGTGCTTTATCCAGTCTTTAACTCTATAAGTATTTTAGTTTTTTCAAAAACCGAGTACCTATTTAAAAAGTTTGATCAAAGACTTATTTTTGATCTTCCAGTTTGGATAACTTTGGTTGGTAGTCTAATATTTGCCGTTTCTCAAAATAAGTGGCTGTCTTTTTTCCTGACCATATTTTTGGTGATTACTGGAGTTATTAGAGAACCCTTTTTTACCCAACAAATTCAATGGCGGCTAAAGTCTCAGAACCGAGCTACTACCGGCTCCGCCATTGGCTTTCTCAAAAGTTTGTTGGATATTCCTATTCTTTTATTTTGTGGATATTTGGCATCTTTTAGCTGGCGGGTCGTCCTCTTAGTACCAGTCTTTTTAAGCGCTCTCACCTTGATTTTTTTCCGCCTGCAACAAAAAGATATCTTGCTTGAGCTTCCCCCCAAGAGCTAGTGGACCGGTGCTACAATTAGGCTAAGTAATAAGCCGTATGATTAAACTGGTGACACTGCTGGCTTTGACCGCAGTTGTTTATGCCGTTATTGCCGCCTCCAAAGACGGGCTTTCGATTGTCCCGAACTCCGAGAAAATTTCTCCCAATTCCGAAAATCAAGCCTCTGCTCTTGAGGAAGCTGGCGCCACGGCTACCATCTCGTCGGCTAACTTCACCTGGGAAACTTATACCGACGAGGAAGGTGGCTTTAGCTTTAAGTACCCACCTGGAGTTCAGATAAAAACTCTATCCGATGATTCCCTTGAGGTATCTCGTCTATCTATGATCATCACTTTTCATCGGCACCCTCTGCTCAGCCAAGACCTGATCAACACCGTGGCCGAACAAGACATCAACTCCAAGGTGGAGAAGCTAGGGGATCGCTTTAGATTACTAAGAGCCCTTTCTCCGATCGCCCTTGGTCAGCGCACCGGCCTCACTTATAGCTCAGAGGAGCTAGGTCGGATGATTACTTACTTTTATGTCCCGCAAACATCTCATTATCTGCTTATTATCAATGAAACCGAGGATCCTCAAGGGGCAGACCTAATCTCTTTGTCGGATCACTTAATTTTCTCTCTAGAGCTACTGGCAGACTAAGAACTGGTTTACAATAGACGTCGTGCCGCAATTTGAATATCAGCTCCTCCGAACCTCCAAAATTTCCTCTGGCCTTAGGCTAAGTATTCATCCGGAAAAGGGGGTTATCGTCCGGGCGCCTTTTTGGGTGCCAGAGACTTTGGTACGTAAATTTGTCGAGGCCAAGTCCGCCTGGGTAGAAAAGCACCTAAAAAAACTCCAAGCTCGCATAGCACCAGCCAAGCAGTATCTTGCTGGAGAAAAACATCTCTACTTTGGCCAAGAGTACCTGCTGACCATTACCGAAGCCAGTGCCCCTCAGAGAACCACGGCCCAGATATCGGCTGACCAATTACAAGTCACTCTCTTTGACGGTCATACCGGTGCCCAGCGTATCAATGAAATTCAGGATGCCATACTCCGACTTTATCTGGAAACCGGCATCGCCGTCATTACCGAAAAAGTTAACCACTTCACCACTCAGCTAGGAGTCGAGTACTCTCGTATCGACATCAAAAAAGTTTCCTCGATCTGGGGCAGCTGCTCTCCCAGCAATCGACTTTGTTTCAATCGCAAGCTCATCATGGCTCCGCCTGAGGTGGTTGAGTATGTGGTTATTCATGAAGTCTGTCACCTGGTTCAAAGAAATCATAGCTCGCGCTTCTGGGCCTTGGTAGCTCGGTTTGATCCAGAGTTTCGAGAACACCGCCGCTGGTTGCACCGCCATCACTTACTACTATCACTATAAAATGAATACTTCCTTAGACCCAGAATCCCAAAAAATCCTCGAACTACTCGAAAATGTTTCTGAAAATATTTTTCTCACCGGCAACGCCGGTACCGGCAAATCGACACTACTGGATCACTTTAGACAAGTTACCCGCAAAAATATTTCGGTCGTGGCCCCCACCGGTGTCGCCGCGGTCAATATCAAAGGGGAGACCATTCACTCCTTTTTTGGCTTTCCCCCCAATATTACGGCCGAAAAAGCCGCCCAAGAAGCTAAAAAAACCAAAAAGTCCAAGCTCTTTCGGGCTTTGGAAGTTTTGGTTATCGACGAGATCTCCATGGTGCGAGCCGATCTACTCGACAGCATCGACTGTTTTTTACGCGTTGTCCGCCAAAAAGCTCATCCCTTTGGTGGGGTTCGTCTGATCATGGTTGGAGATCTGCATCAGCTTCCACCGGTGGTTACTTTTTCCGAAAAAGAGGCCCTGGCCGCTCTCTATGAATCTCCTTACTTTTTTTCTTCTCAAGTCTTCCGAAGTTTATTCGACAGTTTGTTGCCCCAGCTAAAGCTTATCGAGATGAACACCATCTTTCGCCAAACCGATAAAAACTTTATCGCTTTACTCAATCGAATCCGAAATAAACAGACCACCCCTCGTGACCTTGAACTTCTGAACCAAAATCTGCTAACCGCAGACGAAGCACTGGACAACTACATCATCCTGACCGCTATCAATCATCAAGCTGACGAGCTAAACCAGCTAAAGATCCAAGAGATCGAGGGGCCACTGCACACTTTCACTGCTGTCAGGTCCGGTAACTTTTCCTCCTCACAGTTTCCGGCCGCCGAAAGTCTCACTCTCAAAACCGGGGCCCGAGTCATGCTCCTAAACAACGATCCTCAAGGTCGCTGGATAAACGGCACTCTAGGTACTCTGTTTCGAGTACTAGCCGACTCGGTTTACGTCAAAATTGATGGCGGTGAGCTGGAAAAGGTTGAGCCGGTCACTTGGTCTTCATACAAGACCGTTTTCCGTGAGAGCACTCAAACCCTGGACTCTGAAATCATTGGTAGCTTCAAACAAATGCCTCTCCGACTCGCTTGGGCGATCACTATTCACAAAAGTCAAGGTAAAACCTTTGACAAAGTGGCCATCGATTTTGGTCGAGGTGCCTTTGCTCATGGCCAGACTTATGTGGCCCTCAGCCGCTGTACTTCACTAGCGGGACTTAGACTATTTAGGCCTCTTTACTCTGAAAGTATCATCGTAGATCCCCGAGTCCTGGCTTTTTTATCAAGCCTGCGGGCCAGTCTCTAAAGGTTATTCGTCGTCCTCATTACTCTCATTAAGTCCGTAGATCTCCCCCCAGCTTCTGACATCCACATTGGTCTCACTACCCTGAACAATCACAATTTTTTTGGTCTCTGGGAAAACAAACATCCGATATCTGTAATTCTCATACAAGACCTCATCGTCTCCAAAAAACTGATCAATTAAAGCATTTGTCTTTATCAGTAGATCGGTGATATATTCTTCGCTCTTCGAGCCGGAAAGATTGGCAATCTCTTCCTCACAACACTGTATCTGAACCCAAAGGTACTCATCTACATGTTCGTTAAACTTACGCAGAGTGAATAAGTCGCGATACATATGGGAATGACGGCCAACACAATATGCCGTCAGATTTCCACCGCCTAAGGTACACCAACAGGAAATATACTCACGGAG